>JAHQWS010000150.1 GCA_029856295.1 Promethearchaeia archaeon | reverse complement strand
ATACCAGAGGAAATATACCACATAAATTATATTGCTGAAAGAACAATATCATTTCTAAAACGCTATTCAGAAGGGAAATACGGAGATAAACCTTTCTTTTTGCATTGTTCTTTTCCAGATCCCCATCATCCTGTATGTCCCCCCGGAAAATATCGTGATATGTATAACCCTGAAAAATTAGAAATATCCTCCACTCTTAATGAAATTCATAAATTATACAATCATGAAATATTAAAAAATTACACTAATATTTACAGGAGGTCGCGTTTAAGGGAAACAAATGAAGAAGAGGTGCGAAAATTTTTAGCATATACTTATGGAATTTTATCATTAATAGATAGTGGAGTCGGGAAGATTTTAGCAGCATTAAATTCTTTTGGACTAGAAAACAATACAATGGTGATATTTACCAGCGACCATGCAGATTTAATGGGAGACCATGGTATGTTATTTAAAGGTCCTGCCCATTATCAAGGATTAATAAAAATACCATTAATATGGAAAGTACCGGGTTTAACGAAACCGGGAAGTATCACAGATTCGCTAGCAAGTTCAATTGATATTCCTTCGACTCTCTTGAATTTATTAAATGTAAAGGAAAAAATCCAACTCCCCGGGATGCAGGGAATTGATTTAACGCCAATTTTACAAGATCCTAACATTAAAATAAGAGATCATTGTATAATTGAGGAAGACGAAGATGCCCATAGAGATCAAAAAAGTGAACAATATCAAACAATACGAGTTAGGACAATGATAACCGAGGATTATAGAATAACGATTTATCAAGGATGGGAAAATACAGGCGATTTATTTGATTTAAAGAATGATCCGAATGAACAGAATAATCTCTGGCACGATGAAAATTATAAGGAAATTAGAGATAAATTAGTGTACAAAATATTTCATGAAATCCTTAATCTTCAAGACCGTTTTCCTAAAAAACAGGCCCAAGCCTAATTCCAATTTCTTATATTATAATTAATATTTATTATTTTAAAGTAAAATTTCAGGTTTTAGTTATGAAAATCACTTTCTTAGGAACGGCAGGCAGTCTTATGACGGAGAATAAAAGCTTTCCATCGATCTTAATTAATGATGATCTTCTTCTAGATTGTGGTGAAGGTTGTACTCAAAAATTATTACAACTAAAGACAATAGATACAATAAATACAATTTGCATAAGTCATTTACACGGAGATCATTTCTCAGGATTATTTTCCCTACTCTGGTATTACTGGCTCAGTAATAGAACTGCTGACTTAACTATTATTGGTCCTCCGCAAACAAAAGCGACTACTGAAAAGATATTTACTTTAATGAATGCTCCAGGAGGGTTTAAAGTATTTAATTTCAAAATTTACTTTAATGAGCTAACTGACATAAATGATATTCAAGAATTTAAAAGAGATTATAGAATTAAATGCGCGAAAATGGACCATGCTATAATTTCATTCGCTTATCGTGTGGAAAAAATGGGTAAAACAGTCTGTTATTCAGGAGATACTAAACCTACGCAGCAGTTAGTTAAATTAGCCGATAAATGTAATGTTTTTATATGTGAATCTACATTTCCAGATAAATATATTAAATTTGCTGATGATTATGGGCATAGTACTCCATCTGATGTTGCGAAAATGGCAAGAGACGCTAACTGCCAAAAATTAGTCTTAGTTCACCTCTATCCGCTTTTTGCGAAAAAGGTGGTAAAATCTAAAAATAAAATAAAGGAAATATTTGATAAGGAAATCATAATTGCGGATGATTTATTGACATTAGAAATATAAGACACGCAATTATTACTTGATTGAAATTAAATTATGACCCCTACCGGAATCATGTTGAACAGGAAAAGTTTTTCCAACAAGTTCTTCTTGTTCTAATTTTAACAATAACTCAGGATCTGCTTCAATGAGAGCAAGTGTTCGATGACCATTTTCGAGATGTCCAAGTACAATTACTCGTTTAGGTATTCCTTTCCGGTTATAATATATTGTGTATGCTTCAATGGTAATTTGACTATGTGCCTCTTCAACTGGCTCTGGTAAAGATTTCGAAAAGATAGACTGCTGTACTTCAGAATCATCACGCTCGTTCCACGGTATAACAGGTGGTTGAGTTCCATAAATTCCAAAGGATTGTTTTGTATTATATCCTCCATTTGCTACCACCATAATTCTTTTAGAAGGATATTTACGAATGAGATTAACACCATCAATGATAGCATGCATAGAGTAATTACTCAATGGTCCGCCGAAATAGGGAAGCCCCCCAGTTATTGTAAAATCACGAGGATCATCTACAGAAAGACCGATTTCATTTATAATAATTTGTACCATGGAAGGAAAGCAACTATAAATGTCAAATAAATCAATATCCTTAAGTGTAAGCCCCGCTTGGTTTAATGCGAGTCGTGATCCTTCTCTGGCCGCTGGTGAATCATAGAGTTTTGGACGAGTAGAAATATTTAATATATTCTTTAAATCAGCACCCCCCATTGGGTGGACCCAGCGTTTAGGATCAATATTTAATGCCTCAGCTATTTTTTTACTTGTCATTATCAACGAGGCTGACTGATCTACAAATATATTTGAACACATATGTTTTGTGTAAGGATGCATTATATTGCGATTTTTTGGAGATGGAGTCCAAATTTCTTGAGCTGTATACGTTTTTTGGCTCCACGCATAAGGATTTTTTGAAGCTACTTTTGAATAGTGCTCAAAAATTTTGCCTATAAACTCCCTTTGTTGCTCAAGGCTTCTACCAGATGCTGCACGTACAGCTGTTTCAAACATAGCATATGTACAAGTAGGATAAATCATCCCGTATTTGTTTTCAAAGTTAGATGTATAAGGTTGTGAATTTTTTTCTATGTATTTTGGTGTTTTTTTCCTTGGCCAATTTAATCTTACTTTTTTTTTTCTTTCACGATAAACTGAATAGGCAGCTTCTCCTCCTGCCATAAGGATGGCTTTACTTTTTCCAGACGCAATAGCTTTAGCACTTCTATTCACTAACATCTGAGGTGAATCACCACCATCCGGTAAATAAACTTTTTGCGTAGCGGGTATACCAAGTAAATCACAGAGCTCACTAGGCGCATCTTTATAGGACCAGCTATTAATGTTTACCATGAACAATGTATCAATATTTTTCTTTATATCATCATTTCCTGTATCAGCAAGAGCCATTTGGCATGTTTTTACCATTAGATTAAGCGGGTCCAGTGGATGAGATATGTCTTTAGGTTGGGTATATTGGGCTACACCAACAATTATGGGACAAGATTTATTGTTCATTACTGAATAAAAATATTAAAAATATTAAATCTATTTCGAATTGACAAAAATGTCCTCATATAAACAACCAGCATGATTATTTACTAATCTTTTTCATATGTTTCAGCAACGTGAGGTAATAATAAATGAACTACAATAAAATATAGTGGGATCAGACATAATTCCACGAATATAGATACCATAAAAGGTGCTTTAGGTCCGGATACATCCCATACAAACCCTCCTAAAATAGGGCCAATAATAGATCCGATATTTACAAAAACAGAGCAAATTCCTAAAATTTTGCCACGGTGTTCTATAGTGATTCTACTTAAAAGATTTCTAAATAATAAGCCAGCAGAAATAGCAATGGTAAGATCTAATAATAATAAGATTGCAAATATAAAAAGATCTTGAGTGTTAATCAAGAACCATGTAATTATTGCTCCTGATAAACTTAAAATGACAATAGCGATTCTAGGCTCGAGTTTATCAACCATCTCTCCTAATTTGGGAGCAAGAAATGTGGCTAAAAGACCTGCAGGTAAATAGATTAGAATAACAATATACAAATCATCACTCAGATTTTCTATAATATAAATGTTTAAAAAAGGCTTAGCCAAATTACCGTTTATACTTGCAAGAAGGACTACTAAAAATAGAATAATTAACCCTATTAACATTGATCTGGGAAATTTAAATAGGGACATGCCAGATTGTTCATTAGAAATGTCTTTTGAATTCTCCTCATTAGAGAATTTAATTGACTCGTCAACATATCTCAAAAATAGTATTCCCGCAATGAAATTTGAAATTCCAAATATTAGAATTGCACTATATAAAAGATACGGATTGTCAGTAAAAATTCCCACACTTAGGAGGATACCAAATCCGACTAACCCTCCAACCACTTGTCCTATGGCATTTGCTGAATCTCTCTTTCCGAAAGCCTGAGAACGGTTATCTTTATTAGATTTCTCTGCAATAAGAGTATCGAAAGGAATCCAAAAAAATCCCGCCCAAAATCCTAAAATAAACATACCTATCAACATTCCTATTAAGGAATTTATGATAATGCTGATATAAAAGATGAAATAGGAAACACCCCGCCCTATTGAGCCTATAAATATCAAAAAACGCTTTGATTTTGTTCTATCGGTAAAAATTCCAACGACTGCGCTACTTAAAGTAAAGCCAATGACCATCGCAGATATAATCAATCCAATTTCTAAGCCCGTGGCATTCATGTTTTGCCTACTTATAACGGGAATTAAAAATCCCATAAAAAAGAATCCTAAGCTATTTAAAATAGCTATTTTGATCATGATATTAAAATCAGGAGTATATCGGTCAGTAGTATCTTTGGAAAACATAACTGTGGTCTAATTTCATCTTTTATTTAATTCAATTCTTCATCTAACAATATCAAATTAACTCCGCTCTCCTTGTCAAAATGAACCTTAAAAGTCATTCCAATAAGTTCTTTGTTTTCTAACTCTTCTAATCTCTCTGGCTCATCTTCAATTCTAGCGAATGTACGACTTCCATCCTCTAAATAGCCTATAACAATACCACGTTTTGGTCTTCCATCTCGCTCGTAATAAATTGTATAAGCTTCAATGCTAAGCTGTCCATTTGCTTCTATAACAGGATCTGGTAATGCAACCATAAAAATTTCTTTCTGTATTTCTCTATCATCACGATCTTCCCATGGTATAACTGGAGGTTTATTACCATATATTCCAAACGATTGCTTCGTATTGTATCCCCCATTAGCTACAACCAATATTTTTTTAGAAGGGTTTTTACGGATAATATCAACTGCTGTAATTATTGCGTGAATGGAATAATTACTCCAAGGACCTCCAAAATAAGGAAGTCCCCCAGTTATTGTAAGATCACGAGGATCATCTTTAGAAAGCCCCATTTCATTCGTAACAATTTGTACTATAGAAGGAAAGCAACTATATATGTCAAATAAATCAATATCTCCAAGTGAAAGACCCGCTTGTTCTAATGCAATTTGCGACCCTTTCTTCGCTGCTGGTGAATCATACAGCTTTGGACGTTGAGAAATATTAAAAATATTTTTAAAGTCCGCACCTCCCATTAAATAAACCCAGTTCTCGGGATTAATTTTAAGCTTTTTAGCAATTTCGTCACTTGTAATGATCAGTGCCCCTGATTGATCTACAAACAAATTTGAACACATGCGCTTTGTGTAAGGATAGATGACTTTGCGATTTTGTGAACTTGGGATTGTAATCTCATCAGCAGTATAAGATTTTTGAATCCACGCAAATGGATTTTTAGAAGCAATTTTAGAATAACGTTCAAAAAGTTTGCCCATATGCAATCGATGTTCTTCAAGGGTTCTGCCAGATTCTCCGCGTAATGCAGACTCAAATAAAGCATATGAACATGAGGGGAATATCATTCCATATTTATTTTCAAAATCACTCGTACCATTCCACAAATTATCCTCCATATACTTTGGAGGCTTTTTTTCTGGCCAATTCAGAGCGGTGTCACCTTTCATCGCACGATAAACCGAATAAGAGGCCTCTCCCCCTGTAATCAGTACTGCTTGACTTTTTCCAGTAGCAATTGCCTTAGCAGCTCGATTGACTAGCATTTGAGGGGAATCCCCGCCATCAGGTAGAAAGACCTTTCGAACGGGATTTATGCCAAGGATATTACTAAGTTCACCAGGAGCATCTTCATAGGACCAGCTGTTAATATTGACCATATATATTGAATCAATAAAAATTTTTAACTTTTCTGCTCCCGAGTTAGCAATAGCCATTCGACAGGTTTTCACTATTAAACTCAGAGGATCTAGAGGTTGAGCAGTATCTTTAGATTGCGTGTACTGAGCTGCTCCAACGATTATCGGGCAAGGTTTTTTACTCATTATCATATAAAA
>JAHQWS010000149.1 GCA_029856295.1 Promethearchaeia archaeon | reverse complement strand
CATATAATCTGATTGTAATAAGCTTGGCGACACGATTTTTGGTCTATCCTTTTATTTCAAATAATTCATCCTTGCTATAAAATAAAACTTTAAATGAAAAAAGAGTGCTTTCAAAAGCTATGAATGATGATTTAGTAAATTAATTAAACAAAAATATTCGAAAATTTCATCAAGAATTAGAAAAGAAAATAGGTCTCGATCAAGAGAAGGAGGAATTAATTGGGATCAGGTTTGAAGATATTGGTAAGGTGTATGGTTTAGATCTTAAATTAAATAAAAGATATAAGCTACTAGAGAAATTAAACACATATATCGAGATTTATGAGAAAGAGATTACTGAATTAAACGATATTATTTGGTATTAAATCTTTTTGTTTGATTAACTCGAACTATCTTTTCCTACAATTGCGTCTTTAATATATTGCTCCAATTCATACTCAGAGAGGGGTTCTAAAGAGGCAAAAAAGCCTTGCGGATGGGCAAATTTCACTTTTTCATAGTGAGAAATTCGTGTAAAGTCGATTCTTTTATCATCGTGATATCTACTAAGCGCAATCGTACCAGGAGGGCGAGTATTAGGATAGATTGCAATCCCTCCTTTTTCATCTTGAAATACTTCTCGCTTTTTTTCATTTAATAGCCGAACTAACATACGAGAAAACTCAATATCTTTATAACAAGACACAATAGGAACATTTTTTATTCGTAGAAATTCTATTTTTCCTTCAAGTTCCTCTCTCAATGTAAAATATTCATCAATCTCCGTGAAAAATTTTCGACCAATGATTTTCATGAGCGAAAAAAGTGCAGTTCCCTTCTTAAATTTTTTTTTCTTTTGGAAAAGTTCTAATACTGTTCTTTCCACATAAGAGCTTAAGCACTCTATAGCCGTATAAGAGACGTTTAAGATTTTTGTCACTTCTCTTGCTCCCCCCACATCATTGGCAATCACGATTTTTAGCCACGTATGAACTTTGAGTGCTTTATCCAGTAATCCCCATTCTTTTAAGAGAAGCGAGAGGGTGCAATCATTCATAGCATATTGATGATGATCATAACAGTTTAAATCGGGCTCATGCTTGTCCCCTACGTCGAGCTTCCATATATGAGGGTCATTTATCTCCTCTTGTGTAGGTTCCCGTCGATGGACTTCCTCAATATTCCCTGCTCGATATATAACCAAACAAGTAGATAAAAAATCGTCTAAGTGTGCGCTCCCAGGATGAGTTATAATAATTGTCATATTATATAATATAAGATAAAAGAAAAATGATTAATTAAGAATTTCTTCAATTTGGTTTAAACTTTTTACATATTTTTTTAATTTTTGAGGTAATTTTTTAATAATCTTCTCGTCTGCTGTACATAAAATAGTCTCCATTGCTATGCTTAGTCCAAGATAGGAAGCGTCATATATGGAGAGATCGTGCTCAACAGCAATTTTAACCATTTGTTCACGTATCTTTTTTTTTATGGTAATTACATTAAATCCATAGTTTTCTAAACTTTCTCCAGCATCGTTAAGCTCTGCTTGATTGAACAATTTACTGTATTTCAAGGCATTCAATACCTCAAAGTATAATAACGATGGTGTGATTAATTTAATTTCTTTTCCTATAAACTTATCTCGTAGAATTCTTGCTTTAGTAGAATTTTTTTCTTCTATGAACCACTTAACAACGACATTAGCATCGATAACTATTTGTTTCATTAATCCATACACTCTTTATCTATTTTTAATGTCTTTCTTCTCTAAAACGACGAATAATGTCTGTGCTATTGAAATTTTCATGAGCTTTTTTACGGATTTTTTCGTTAAGTAAGACAGCTTTAGCTAAATTCGTTTCCGTCTCATTTTGAATTTCTTTATTAATTGCGTTTCGAATTATTTCACTCCAGTTGAGATGTTTAAGTTTATCCATCTGTTTTTTCAATTCAGGATCAATTCTCACACTTATAGTAGTCATTTTAAATCAATATATATATAAGTAATATGTATATAAAAGTATTACACTATATGGTTTCAGAATTCTACAAATGCTATATTAAATCTATTGCAGATTTGAAGCTTGGCGTTTTTCTTTCCTTCTTGGATTTGAATTTTACAAGAGATTTTTTATATACTTTAGGACTTAATTCTGACACGAATTGAGAGGGTCTACAGGTTTGAAACCGCCCAAAAGTTTGGACTAGTGCCGGTGAGAGAAGATATAGCTGATCTTTAGCTCTTGTCACGGCTACATAAAATACTCTACGTTCTTCCTCAAAAGCTTTATCATCTCCTACAACTCTGCTTGACGGGAAGAGGTCTTCGCAAAGCATAGGGATAAGGACTACCCTCCATTCAAGTCCTTTTGCTCGGTGGATAGTGGAGAGCACTAAGGGTTTCTCATCTTCTTGAGGGGAGCCCGCGATAACGGTTTTTGATTCGATGTTAGAGCGATTGAGGGTGAGGCTTTCCAGAAATCTCTGAAGAGTGGAGGTATTTTGAGCATAAATACTCAGTTGATTCAAATCATCCAGGCGATCTTGCCAATTTTCATATTTGGATTTTATATAATCTTTAAGCAATTCTATGAGTGCTAGTATGACTTCCGATGGTGCGTCTTCTGGGCCAAATCCCGCCATGTGTTTTATATGGGAAATCAAGTTTTTCTTACCGGAATTTTGAATTCGAGCACCCTTCATTGTAACGGAGAAAAAGTCTTCATTGAGAATGATATCGAGTGGGCTCTCAGATTGCGATATAACGGCGAAAATCTTGGTCCCAGAAGTGCTTCCTATCCCCGGAATGATGGAAAAAATTCGTGCCCAGGACACTTCATCGTATGGATTTTCAATCACCCGCAGGTGACATAACAGATCTTTGATATGGGCTTTCTCAAAAAACGCGTATCCCGCCCGCACTTCATAGGGAATATTTTTCGCTCGCAATTCCATTTCAATATTAAGGGAATGGTAACCTGCTCGAAATAATATTGCCATCTCATGTAACTCAAACCCTTCTGAGCGCAGAGCTAAGATTTGATTGGCGATAAATCGTGCCTGTTCTTTATCATCTGCGACATTTACTTGAAATGGTTTAACCCCATTTTTACGAGTTGCCTGCATGGCTTTTTGATGCTGAAATTCGTTATGGGCTATGGAATCATTAGCTAAGGTTAAAATTTCGGGCACGCTTCGATAATTATAGGTTATCTTAAACGTTTTACAGCCCTTATACTTTTGAGGAAAATTCAATATATTCTGAAAATCTGCCCCGCGGAAAGCATAGATGCTCTGAGCGTCATCCCCGACAACCATAACATTTTTTTGAGGATTTTGACTTACAATTTTATAAATAATCTCATCTTGAATGTAATTGGTATCTTGATATTCATCCACAAGCACATACTTTATTCGTTTGGCAATCAACCGGGCGACAGATTTTTCGTCCAGTAATTGATTCCAGAACACCAGAAGATCATCGAAGTCTAAGAGGCCATCTTCGGCTTTTTTTTGTCTGTAAATTTTAATTACTTCTTGTAGTTTTAAGAGTACTTTTCTGCGATCAAATTGAGGGTATTTCCACAAGATTACATCTTTCAAGGACATATTACAGTTAATAGAAAAGGATAAGACGCTTTTACACATCGCTGCGGTGGGAAATCGCTCGCCAATTTCTTTTACATTCGCTTGATCTATAGAAAGCTTCATGAGAGCTTTTGCGTCCGTTTCGTCCATGATTGAATAATTAGGTTTTATGCCCATGGTTTTCGTATATCTGCGCAGAAATCTGTTGGCTATGGAGTGAAACGTGCCTGTCCAGATCCCTTTTGGTCGTTTTCCAAGAAGGCTTTCCACCCTATTGATCATCTCTTTAGCAGCCTTATTAGTAAAGGTGACCAGCATAATTTCACTGGGACTGACTTTGGATAGTAATAACTTCGCAACTGAATACGCAATGGTCCTTGTTTTCCCTGATCCCGCTCCCGCGATTACGAGCATTGGCCCTTTGATGTTGTTTACTATGTTCAGTTGCTCTTTATTTAAGTCTGCTTCAAAATCAACGTCATTATACTCATCTACAGCAGCGGAAATTTGTACTTCTAATGACTCGGCATAATCCTCATCATAGAATTCAAATACATATTCTTCGCTCACTTCCTCTTTTTCGGCTGGCACTGTTGTATCCTAAGAAATTTATCTTTAGTCTCTATATTATTATAGGAAAAATACTCCTTAATAAAAGTTTAACATTAAGACCGATAGATACAAAGGAAGTATCGATAAAAATAAAAGTAAGGAACCTATTAGAGATACTATAAAAAAATATAATTATTATCGTTCTATTATACGGAGAATAATTAAATGACCCAAAATAATATACAACAAAAATTGGCTGTGCTTATAGATGCTGACAACGCACAACCATCAGTAATTGAAGAATTACTCGCAGAAATTGCGAAGTTTGGAACTGCAAGTGTGAAAAGAATATATGGCGATTGGACTAGTCAGCACTTAAAAGGGTGGAAAGAAGTACTACTTGATTACGCGATTCAACCTATACAACAATTCAGTTATACTACTGGGAAGAATGCAACGGATAGTGCCATGATAATTGACGCAATGGATCTATTATATACAGAAAAATTAGATGGATTCTGTATCGTATCGAGTGATAGTGATTTTACAAGGCTTGCATCACGAATTAGAGAAGCAAGCTTAAATGTATATGGATTTGGAGAGAAAAAAACACCAAAACCATTTGTGAGTGCATGTGATAAATTCATTTACACAGAAATTCTCAGGAAAGATGACACGAGCTTACACACGGAGAAGAAAAGTATAAAAGAGTTAAAAGGTGAAACAAAATTAGTTTCTCTACTAAGGAGCGCGGTAGAAGCAGCAGCAGATGAAAGTGGATGGGCTGGACTGGCGGGTGTAGGACAAAACATAGTTAACCAATCACCCGAATTTGATCCGAGAAATTATGGGTATAAAAAATTGAGTGAGCTGGTAAAAGCAATACAATTATTTGAAATAGACGAAAGATCCTCAAGTAAATCACCTGGAAAGGCAATATATATAAGAGATAAAAGGAAGAAAGAACAGTAATTCAAGAATTCTTATTTCCAACAAGAATATTATTTCGATGTTGTTGAGTTCAATTCCATCTTATTTAAAAATCAAGAATAAAAGTGTAGCAATTTTTTTTATATTAGAGGAATTGAAAGAAAAATTCGCTAAATTTACGCTCGATCACTACTTATCCCTTTTATTTTAAAATTAATAAACCTTTATTTTGTAGTTCCCTAACAGATTCAGGTAAAGTTAGCCAAAAATTTGCATTGACGTTCAATTCTTTTAAATTCTTCAAATTGCAGATTGAATCCGGAATTAATTTAAGTCTATTATTGTTTAAATTTAGTTTAATCAAGGATTCAAGATTACAAATAGATTCGGAGATAAAGAATAACTTATTTGAACTTAAATTAAGATACTTGAGTTTGGAAAGAAGTCCTATGGAACTTGGCAATATTTTTATCTCGTTGATTCTCAAATCTAACATTTCCAGTTCAGATAAAAAGCCAATAAATTCAGGCAGCTCTTTTACGTTGTTCCTTCTAAGACATAGCCTTTTAAGCGTTTTTAGGTTCATAATCCTCGGTGGTATTGTATTGAGCCCACATTTAAAGAGGCTTAATCCGGTAATTTCACCGTTTTCACATGTGTAGCCTGTGATATTTGGATTTAATCTCTCTACTAATGGTATTGGCTTTTGAATTTCTCTCTCAATAAATTTAATAATTTTTTCTCCGTGATTTTCGATGATTGGCAAATCTCTGCTACTACTTAGCTCCTTTGAGTAGCAATCTTTCGGCAAGGGTTCTCCACATTTTAAACAATATTTTATTTGGGGAGAGCACAGAAAACTACAGTGAGGGCACGGAATTTTCACAATTCTTTGAAGATTTTGGTTGTTTTTATCATTCATTAGAATCTTTACGCGTTAGATTTTGCTATCGATATAA
Organism: Promethearchaeia archaeon; assembly: GCA_029856295.1. GTDB lineage: Archaea > Asgardarchaeota > Lokiarchaeia > Sigyniarchaeales > SOKP01 > LW40-45. Next base: position 290 of record JAHQWS010000149.1, on the reverse strand, counting down.
ATGTAAGAATGGTGCTATTAAAAACTATGGTTTTATTATAATGAAAATGATATATCTCATTATTTTTGAAGGGGAGTAGATTCATTTAATATTTCTTCAAATTATAAGGAAACAAGAAACTCCGGGATTAGAGCTTAATATTCTGTCAAGTTGGTACCCTTCTTTTGCCATTTCTTTTACAAATCCCTCTGATTGAATATAACGCTTCAAAACTTTTCTTCCGTGATATCCATGGATAATTGAAATTTCTCGGATATCCATAACTCGGCATTCCTCAAGCTTATTTAGAA
>JAHQWS010000148.1 GCA_029856295.1 Promethearchaeia archaeon | reverse complement strand
CATCTGGAGATGGCATTGCTATGGCCTATCGTGCGGGGGCTACAATCGCAAATATGGAGTTTTATCAATTTCACCCTACTTGTTTGTATCATCCTTATGCAAAATCGTTCTTAATTACAGAAGCTATGCGTGGTGAGGGGGCAATTTTAACAAATATTCAAGGAAAAAGATTTATGGAAAAATAAATTCTCACGAAACTTATTCCATGTTTATTGTTTCTAGCATTTGGCGATTAAAAAATGGAGGTAAATTAGGTTTTATCACGAGCGATTCATTTTTATCTTTGATTACCCATAAACGCTTGCGTAAGTTCATTTTAAATAATTGTCTGATAAATGAGATTCTGTTAGCTCCAACAAATCTATTTGATAGTCAGAATGTTAGCACGAGCCCGGTTATCATTATATTAACCAAGTGTATTGGTAAAGATAATGAGAGGAGAAGAAAAGATAACCTCATGAGAATCATACCGAGAGTAGAAAGCGAAAGTAGTTATGAAAATTATAAAAAAGTACTTGAGTATAAACAAGAAAAATACCATTTATTACCCTTTAATATATTTTTTACAGATGTAGAAGAACAAATAATTCATCTTTTTGAAAAAGCTTCAAAATTAAAGCGCCATATCCAAGGTTTTATTGGAATGCATACCCATAATAACCGAAAATACATAGCTGCCATTGAGGGTACTGAATTAGCTGAAATTTTTAAGAAGAGAAATGAGAAAATATTAGAATTAGATAAAAAGTATAAGATAATAAAGGAAGAAGAGTTTTTCTCTGGCGGATGGAAACCTTACTTAAAGCGGGGTGGAGCAGACCAATACTATCGGCCAATAATGGAAGCTTTAGATTGGTATAAAGACTCAATCCCAATCTATGATATTCCTAAAAGCGTTCCCTTTGAAACAGAAGGTATTGTTATAAGTGGAGTGAGCTCAAGGTTAGCTGCGAGATACATGCCTAAGGGATGTTATTGGGATTCTAATAAAGCAATAGGATTTACCATAATTGATAAAGAAGTTTCAATTGAATATGCCTTGGGACTGTTAAACAGTTCTTTATACAATTATCTTGCTAAGGGTATTATAAATAATACCAGCAGCATTCAAATAACTGGTATTCACGCTTTACCATTCATATTACCCGATATTGAAACCAAGGAAAAAATTGAAATCTTGGTTAAAACAATTATAAAGAACAAACAGAATGACCTAGATTATGATTATACCTCAGAACAAAGGAAGATTGATGAAATAATTTTTGAATTTTATACAAACGAATTTACTTTTCCTCAAGAACTTAAAATAAAATTAAAAAAGAAATTTTCTGTTTATGGAAATTAAATAATTATTAAGGCATTTCAATGAGCTCTTTCCTCTGTTAATTTAATACTTATTCAAATTATATAAAGTTAAAATTCTATTTTAAAGAAATATCTAAAGCCAAATTTTTTCCAAGATCGTAGCATTTCTCTAAGATTCCTTGTTTTTTCAAAACCGCTCCCTTGTTTCCAACTCCAGGTGCGATTATTTTTGCTAGCAACATCATTTCTAAATATTCAAAACTTTTTTCAAACATTTGGATTAAGGGCTCAGCAGTCTCAATAATATGATTTAATTAAAATGTTTATGGATGGAAAAAGCACGTTTAAAATAGTAAGAATTGAATAAATAATTATTAAAATTACTAATCTGGAGCAATCCGTTTTGGATTTCGAGTCTGAACTTTAAGAGATTCTTGCAATAACCTTTCAACCAATTCGAATCGTTTACTTTTAAAATCCTCATCGTACCATAGATTCTGTAACTCAAGAGGATCGTTTTTGCGATTAAATACATCTCCAAATCCATTGATTCCTTCATATACTGTTAATTTATGATCTTCTGTTATCAAATGTCTTAGTCTACAATAGAGTGGACCCTTGGGACCTACTTCTTCATCATGTTCTATTAAACAACAATCCCTTATTTTAGTTGAAGGATCTTTCAACACAGGAGTCATATCATAGCCTTGCATGTTAGGAGGATGTTTTCTTTCAGGGATCCCTAATAATTTGAGTATTGTCTTTGGATAATCTATAGAACTTATCAATGCATCAGATACAGAGGATTTAGTTAATCCTGGCACTCTCCATATCATTGGTACTTGTAAAACACCATTATAAGGAGATGGCCCTTTGAAGAGCATTCCATGTTCTCCCATTAAGTCTCCATGATCGCTAGTATAAACAACAATTGTGTTGTCCGCATAACCTAATTTATCTAAAGCAGCTAAAACTTGTCCCATACTATCATCAAGTAATGCAATAGTTCCGTACGTATAAGCAATAAACTTTCGAATTTCCTCTTCATTTGTTTCTCTTAACATAGCGCCAGGCATTACGTTAATATAGTCTTTTAAAAAAGGATGGGCTCGTATGTTTTCCAAATCGTCAAAATTTTCAGGAAGTTCGATATCTTCAGGTTTGTACATGTTCCTATATCTTCCTGGAGGATTAACAGGATGATGGGGATCTGGAAAGGAGCAGTGAATGTAAAATGGCTTATCATTATAATCGCCTCGAGCGTGTCTTTCGAGGAAATTTATAGTTTTTTCCACAATATAAGCATTTGGATAAAGCTCAACTGGTAGGTCATTTTCACAAAATGGACCAAAAGAAGCATCAAGGTTTTCCCATCGCTTTTTCATTGTTTCAACGTGCATTGGGGATCTTTCTTCCAACCAATCCATATAATGACCTGCCAAAGCTGTACCATGTCCTAACACCATTTCAACTTCTTGATAATGATAATAGGGGATGGGAAAATTTTTACCAGTAGGACTAAAGATCTTATCATTAGGAAATACCCAGTCATAGAAACTTTCAGGAGTTTTTTTTTCCTTGATCCGATACGCAGCAGTATCGTATTGGTAATGGAATTTACCAATCCCTGCCGTACGCCATCCTCTTTTCACGAGAGTTTGAGTTATTGATGGCAAATCTTCAGATAACACCATCCCATTGCTTCTGACACCATGTACATTTGGATAATACCCTGTCAAGAGGGTTGCTCTATTAGGCATGCACATTGGGTTTGTGCAGAACGCATTTGTAAACCTAATCCCATCTTTAGCTAATCTATCTATATTTGGAGTTTTTAATATCTTATGCCCTGAGCAACTCATATGGTCTGCTCGGTGCTGATCGGATATTAGAAATAAAACATTCATTTTTTCACTCATAAATCTCATCCCCGTTTTTTACAACTTTTTCTAATGTTAATTTTTGAAAAAATCATAATTGACAATTATTTATTTGATAAAATAATTTTATAATATTACATTGTGATAGCATGTATCACAAGATTTAAATAGTTTCATTTTAATATGATAAATTGAGTATAGATGCCTAACATAAAAATAGACAAAAAAAAATCTAGTAAACAATCGTATATCATGAGCCTCCGGTTGGATAAGGAGACTTATCATAAATTAAGTCAAATTTCGGCGGAGAATAATATCAAGAAAAGCGAGTTATTAAGAAATTCTTTTAACGAATGGATTAATATTAAAAAAGTGCTTATAAAATCTGATTCTATAATTATAGGGAAGAATTTTTTAAAGGGGCTTCTTAATTTTGTAGACGAAAAAAATTTAATTGATTTAGGGAAAAATATTGCTGAAATTTGGATAAATGAGTTTAATATTCATTTAATTGATATGAAGGCAAAAGAAGATCTCAACTCAATGCTAACTATCTTTACAGAGGGAATTGGTCCTAATGAAGCTAACTGGTTTGAGAAATTAAATTATCAGAAAATGGATAATGGCAAAATTCTTATTTATGGGATACACACCCTTAATAAAAATTTTTCACTATTTTTCAAGTCATTTTTGGAATATCTAATGGCTATACAGTTCGGTTTTATCTTAATCCAAAAAACTAGCAATATTTCTAATACAACCATTAGATTGGAATTTAAATTAGTTGATAAAACTTAAGAGTATCTTGAAATTTTTACTAGAAAATTATCGTAAAAACCTTTCTTAATAATACGTTGTAATAATATGTATCACAATTTATAAATAGATTTTCATTTAATACATTATCTAAGATTATCAAAAAATTATAGTTTTAATCTTAGTATTGAACTAAAAAGAGTGAAAAAATGAGTTAGAATGAGCGAAAAACCATTAAAATTCAAGGAAAAGTTTTTATTTGGCATCTCTGCTATCCCTGACCAATTGACTTACCAAGTATTTCAATTCTTAATTTTCACATATTATTTCACCGTCGTAAAATTACCATTGGTTTCAATTTTGACTGGATATATTATATGGGGAATATGGAATTCTGTAAATGATCCACTTGTTGGTGCTTTATCGGAGCGGACAAAACAAAAGAGAAAGTGGGGCAAAAGAAGGTTTTATATTATTATTTCTGTTGTACCTTTATCAATATTGATGATATTGTTGTTTTATGTGCCATTTGACACTAGCGATAAATCTGCGGAATTCATTTATTTCCTAATTGTAATTATATCATTCGAATTTATTTATAGTATGTTTAACGTAAATATGAACGCTGTTTTTCCAGATCAATTTCCTAACGAAGAAAAACGAGCAGCTGCCCAAATTTTCAGGAATTTGACATTTGTTTTCGCCTTAATATTAGGTTCACTCATTCCTGCGCTAATCATATCTGATCTGGTACCGGACAATGATGCAGCAATTCCTCGCATTAAGGGCGAATACTTGACTATGGGAATAATAGTAGCAATTATCACTCTTTTAGCAGCTATTCCTTTTGCTATATGGGGTGTTAAAGAAAAAGAAGAGACAGTAGAAGATTTTAATAAAAGACCCTCTATTTTTCAATCGTTTAAATTGACTTTGTCGAACAAATCTTTTTTAAAATTTACACTTGCAAATACTATGGTTTGGTATTGCTTTACTATTCTTCCGTTAGTAATGCCTATCTATGCTGAACATGTTCTTGGCGTTAAAAAAGGGGCTATGTTAGTAGGGTTAAGTTTAATGTTGGCATTTGTTGTAGCAGCTCTTTCCATGCCAATTCATAGAAAAATTGGATTGAAAATCGGAGTGAGAAATGGTATGATCTTGAGTTTAAGCCTCTTTATTGTTATACTAATTCCATATTTCTTAATGTCCGGTAAGGAGCATCAAATGTTTTTCATGATAACTACAGCACTTGTAGGGTTCCCGATAGGAGGAACAATGTTTTACATAGATCTTTTACATGCTGATGTTATTGATGAAGATGCGCTTAAATTTGGTGTTAGAAGGGGTGCTAGTTTCTATGGTGTTATGTTATTTATTCAGAGATCTGCAGTTATATTAGTAATCATAACAGTAGCTCTTATGTTCGGGAATATCGGTTGGGAACAAGAGTATAATCCAGTGCCAGAGGATCCAGAGTTAGTTGTTCTTGGATTAAAATCATTAATGTTCATATTTCCCGCTATTGCTCTGACAATTGCGATCCTCCTCCTCAAATCATACAGTTTACACGGAGAAAAATTGAAGCAAATAAGAGAAGAATTAGCAAAACATCCAGAATTAAAATAAATTTTTTATTTTTTCTTTATAATATTGAAAAAAAATATAAGTCAATTGTCAAAGCAAAAGACTTTTGATAAAAATGTATTTAAAGAAGCTTTTTAACATGGTCTTGAATAGATTTAGCGTTTGGAACGACTTCTTTTTCTAATGTACCGTAAGGTATAGGAACATCCGGAGTGTTTAACCTTAGTATCCTTTTCTTTAAGTATTGAAACCCCTCTTCTGCGACAAAAGCTGCGATTTCTGCGCTCACTGAGCAAGTTTTACACCCCTCATCAACGATAAGCAGTTTTCCCGTTTTTTCAACTGAATTTAGGATAGAATTTTTATCCATTGGAACTAACGTTCTTGGATCTATTACTTCACAGTGGATATTTTCTTCTTTTAATTTATTAGCTGCATTTATACTTTCTTGAACCATAGCTCCCGTAGCAACTATTGTCACATCATCTCCTTCTGTGAATTTCCTCGCTTGACCAAATGGTATCGTGAAATTTTTATCTAATGGAACCTCTCCGCTTCGGAAGTAACACTGCTTGTTTTCAAAAAAGATGACCGGATCGTCATCCCGTACGGCAGTTTTAAATAAACCCTTAAAATCAGCCGGATCTGAGGGTAACACGACTTTTAAACCAGGTACATGCATAAACCATGATTCAAATGATTGGGAATGCTGTGCCGCTCCCATTATACCGGTTCCAAATGGAACTCTAATTGTAACAGGAACAGAAATTTGTGCTCCATACATGTA
>JAHQWS010000147.1 GCA_029856295.1 Promethearchaeia archaeon | reverse complement strand
CCGAATGTGGAAAAAAAATAGAATTTACGGAATATATGACGGAAATCAATGATAATGTTGGATCTACCAATAAAAACGAAATTGAGGATGAGTTGGACAAAGCCTTAGATATTATTATTAATGATAGAGACTTTTCCCAGAAATTCAAGAATATACTTCGTTGCTTTATTGCTCGATTGAGTTATGTTAAATTGATAGAGTTTGAAAAGGAGAAAAAAACGCCAATTTCACAGATACTTCTCACCACAAAATTAGTTGACACAATAGAAGATCGGTTATCCCCAATCATGACTAAAAAACCAATATTGAGTGTTTTAAAATATCTCGATAAATTAATCTACGAGGAATTTCTCCTAGATCTGAAAAAATACCAGACAAAGCTTCGAAAAAAGAGGATGTATCGTAAAGCCTATTCTACATACGTACGATGGATAATAGGGATTGTATATCGAATCATGAATCAAATTAATATTAAGGAGGGATTATTTGAATATCAAAAAACTATTCGGGATGATTTAGCTCAATTTTTTTTATTGGAAAAGAAAGGTAATGAGAAAATGAAAGAACATAAACGTAACGATGGGAGACCAAGAGGAGAATATAAAAATCTAAAGAATAATTCAGCTTATAAATTACTAGAAGCAATTCGAAAAGAATTAGAAAAGGTCCATAATACTTTAGTTTCTAATATAATGTTGTCAAAATTCCTTGGTATGAGCGATAATTATATTACCAAGAAATATTCTGAAATTAAAGGTGGAAATGAGGGATATATTACAAAAGAAATATTTGATATTATTAAAGAAAGAGTTTTCAGTCACTTTTGTAATTTATGTGGTGATATTAGCAATAATCTTGCAGATGCTTTCGACGATTATGAAATTTATTTATCTGGCCACAAAATTATAAGATCTGAGGCAAGATCTAAATTATTCCACCCCAATTTAAAATCTAATTTTTTTGGTGAAATCACTACTGATGACCAACGATACGTGTTTGGAATTATGTACTCCGATGGCTTTATTATTGAAGAAAAGGATAAGTATAGGATTTATTACAGAATTGGTTTAAAAATAAAAATTGATGATGAAGAACTTATTGATAATTTCATAGACTTATTAGGTTTAAACCCAGAGTATAAACATTTATATGAAGAGTGGCAAGAGCATCATGGTCAGCGAGTTCTAATTAGATATTGGCGAATATATTTTGCTAACCAGCAAATGGCTAGTGATCTGATATCGAGGGGCGTTTTACCTAATAAGTCGAATATTATCAGATTACCTTATTTTAAAAATGAGAAAGATTATTACCCCTTTTTGATGGGGTGTTTTGACGGTGATGGTGAAGCTGGTACGACACGACTTTGGTCAGGAAGCCGTGAATTTTTAGAAGATATTAAAGAAAAGTTTAACATATCCAACGAAATTATGCTTCGAGAATCAGAATATGGTTCAGCGTGGGGATTGAGTCTAGGGCCGAGCTTATTTAATAAAATGCTTGATAGTTATCCAGATAGCTTAGGACGGAAAAGAAAATATATGAGAGAACGATAAAAATGAGGAATTAGTAAGAAACGAGAAATATCTACACTATTTCACCTATTTAATTATCTTAATTTTTGATTTCTAATAATCAGTGTTATTTAACCATATAGATCATAAGATTAATAAAAAATATCAAGATATATATAAATTTTAATAAAATCTGTTTCATATAGGATATGTAAGAGATATTAGCTAAATTCATTATTATCTATCGATAAAGGTTGAATATCTGACTACTTTGAGGATTACAAATTATCAATAATAATTCTTAATCTTGAAGAAAAATATTAATAGCAATAAATCAAAATAATGAATTATGGTAAAAAGATGTAAAAAATTTAATGAATTTAATTGGTGGTGTAAACAATTCCAAAAAATGATGTAGCAATAGTAGGTATTGGTCAGACAAAATTCCGTAGTAAAAGGAGAGACGTTAACATCCCCGAAATGATATATGAAGCCGTCAAAATGGCATTAGATGACGCGAATCTTGAAATAAAAGATTTGGATGCTTTATTAATTGGTAATATTTGATATCAAATCGATATTAAATACTAAATGGATCATTTTGAAGGGATAAACTTTAGTGAGCTTTGGACAGGGATCGATGCATGCGGATTTTATCTTAAGCCTATTGTAAAAATAGCTACGGGAGGCACTACGGGTTCTTCACTTGGTATCTGTGGATATTACAATATTGCTTCGGGGATTTATGACAAAGTTATGGTTGTAGGTTGGGAAAAACTTAATGAAGGTGGAGCAACAACTGGTATAATTACTGCTTTTGATCCCGTATGGGAGAGACCCTCTTTAGCAGGAGCTTTAGGTCCACTGGCGCTTATGGCCAACATTTATGCTTCTAAATATGGTGTGGAGCGCTCAATGAAAGCTGCAGCCGATGTTGTTGTTAAAAACCGCTCAAATGCCGCAAATAACGAATTCGCTCACTTACAAATGCCAAATATTACAACTGATTTTGTAATGAGCTCGCAAATGATAAGTTACCCCCTGAGACTACATGATTGTTGCCCTCAAAGTGAGGGAGCTTGCGCGGTAATTTATGCCAATGAAAATGAAGCCAAAAAAATCACAGATAATCCTGCTTGGTTTAAAGGGGTTTCAACCGCACATTATTACACTTTTGGAACTGATGAAAAAATGTATAACTTACCTACGGCAACAATAGCATCCAAGAAAATATATAAAAAATTAGGTATCAAAGATCCCGTAAAAGATCTTGATGTTGCTGAAATTTACGAGCCTACTTCTTGGGCTGAGTTAGCTTGGTGTGAGGCGTTAGGTTTCTGCGATTTTGGTCAATATGCGAAGTTATTGGATGATGGTGTCACTCAAATGAGTGGAGAGCTACCAGTTAATCCATCTGGTGGAGTTTTAAGCACTAATCCAATTGGTGCGACTGCATTAGTTCGATTTGCGGAGGCAGCCATCCAAGTTATGGGGCGAGGAGGAAAACGACAAGTCCCGGATGTTGAAGTAGCTATGGGAATGGGATTTGGCGGAAGTTTATGGACTGAATTATGTATATTGGGCAAAGACCCAAAACCATTGAGGTGATTAAAAGATGGTAAGACAAAAAGGAGAATTTCAAATTAGATGGAGAACCGACCTTCCTTACAAATGGGCAATCGGGAAATTAGCGGTTAAATATTTTGAGGAACTTAAGAAAAGGAAAATCATGGGTTCAAAATGTCCTAAGTGCGGAAAGATGTATATGCCTCCAAGAGGAGTTTGTGCCGACTGTTTTGTAGAAATGACGGTGAATGATATGGCTGAACTTTCTAGAAGAGGTATACTAGAAGGATTTACAGTGGTAAATTACCCGTTTGTTGATCCCAATACTGGAGCGATGAGACCTTTTCCTTATGGCTATATTATATGTAAGTTAGACGGAGCTGACACTTATTTAATGCACTTTTGTGATGAGACTGACCACAATAAATTTAAAATAGGTCAAAGAGTAGAAGTAGTATTTTGCGACGAGCTACCCAAAGATCACGAAAGCTATCGACCAGAGTTAAAAGGTGATATCTACGACATTCCATTTATTAAACTACTAAAAGATCAGGAGAAATAACGGAGGGATAAATTTGAGCGAAGATAAGAAAGTTTTTAAAGGAAGAATCAATGTTCCGTACAAGCATACTGCAGGAGCATATGTAGAAAAATTTTTAACTGAAATTGGCAAAAATCGCAAAATAATGGGTGTAAAATGTCCAAAATGCAGTAAGGTAATTGTTCCACCTAAAATGATTTGCTTTGAATGCTTTGAAAAAATGGAAGAATGGGTTGAAGTCGGAAACCAGGGAACAGTTAAAGGTTTCACAGTTATTACCCATAAAACAGACGTAATGCCCTTAGAACCTCCTTTCGCATATGGGATAATTAGACTCGATGGTGCTGATGTAGATATTGTACACATAATTAAAGAAAGTGATCCTAAGAAGTTAAAGGCAGGTATGAGGGTTGAGGCAAGTTTTTATGCTAAACCTAGAAAACGGATCTTAGATATTGAATATTTTAAACCTATTTAAAAAATTATTTTTTATTACTTATTTCTATTTTTTTTTAGATTCTTTAGAGTCTATCTTTGTTTCATCTCTTTTAAGTAGTTTCACTGGTTTTGATTCATTAATTGGTGTCAATTTGTTATTAGAAAAAAACCTTTTTCGATATTTATAAGCCCTTGATATTGAATATTTTAACCAATTTAAATTGCCTTACATTACATAATAAAAAGAAATTAAAAAAATAAAGTTATTATATACTATTACCCATTTTATATCCTCTAGCAATTGCCTCCATTACCGTCTCGGGTTTTCGGGCGTCTCCAATTTTTTCTACTTGAATGGTTCCTAGTTGTTTAATATCTTTAAAAAGAGAATCATTTGGTTCTACTCCAGTTGCGTAATATACAAAATCTACATCATTAATTGCATTCTCATTACCCGAAGCATCCGAATAATTCACATAATTCTCTCCGATTTCCGTAACTTTAACACTAGTCAGAAATTTCACGCCTAGAGCATCACATTTATCAAGTAACACCCATTTAGTAGTCCTTCCTAACGCAGATCCTAATTTTGGCATTTGTTCTACTACAGTCACTTTATTTCTTCCTTTATGCATCATGTCCAATGCGACTTGAGTTTCTAAAGCTTTATAGAATGTAAGAAAATCAAATGCTTCGATACTCAATGCACCGTATTTAGCAATATATATTGCTAATTCAACACCAGTAGCCCCTCCTCCAATAATTACATTATTTTTACCGACCGGAGCATCACCACTAAAGACATCGTTTGCCCAATACACATTTTCTCGTTCTATTCCAGGAATCGGAGGTTTTATGGGATTTGACCCAGTTGCGACAAAAGCGACATCAGGATTAAATTCTTTTATTAGATCAAGAGTAACTTCTTGCTGGAAATGCACATTAATTCCATGTTTTTGAATCCAATAATTATAGTTATCAATTATCCGTTTGAACTCGTTTCTTCCAGGTGGAATCCAGATGATATTTAACAATCCTCCAATTTTATCGTCTTTTTCAAAAATATGAACCTCATGTCCCCTAATTGCCGATATTCTCGCTGCTTCTAATCCTCCTGCTCCAGCTCCGATTACCATAACTTTCTTCTTTTCTTTTAAAGGTTTTAATTTAGTTTTAGCCTCATTTCCCGCTCTTGCATTCCTCGTGCAAGTTATTGGCATCATGCGAAATACTTGATCAAAACATCCTTGATTGCAAGCAATGCAGTTCATTATATCACGGATCTCGCCTTTTTGCGCTTTCATCGGTAAATAAGGATCAGCGATTAATCCTCTCCCTATGCAAATAGCATCTGCCTTTCCTGCCATTAATACTTGCTCGGCCAATTCAGGATTGTTAATTCGGTTTGAAGAAAAGACCGGAATAAAAACATGTTTTTTAACATTTTCAGCTAAATAAGTATAACACCCTTCAGGGACATCCATAGTTAATTGTGGTGTTTTTGTCTCATGCCAACCACCTGTAACATTAAAATAATCTAAATATTTACCTAATTCTCCTGCTATAACAGCTTTTTCTTTATACGTATTGCTTCCAGGAACAAAATCATCTCCAGAAAGTCTATATCCAATAGGAAAACCATCTACTTTAGAACGCATTAATTCAATAGTTTCGATTGGAAATCTTAAACGATTCTCAAGTTCGCCTCCATATTTATCTGTACGTTTATTGGTCTTAGGAGAGAGAAATTGGTCCATTAAATAACCGGCATTTGCACAGATTTCGACCGCATCAAATCCCGCTTTTTGTGCTCGTATAGTCGAATCAACAAAGGCTTGTTGTTCCCGTTGAATATCCTCCATTGTCATTTCACGCGGAGTAGTTTTGCTGAATTTACTATATACTGCTGAGGGGCCAATTGGAGTTCTCCCAATTATTTGGGGCATTGTATAAGCTCCGCCATGATATAACTGACAACAGATCTTTATGCCATCTCGGGCCTTGTGAACTGCTTCTGTAAGTTCAGTTAGTTTTGGTATGAAATCATCATCATCAATCGATATCATTGATGGCAACCCTTTTCCATATAAGGAAACATAACATCCACCTATTATTAATAGACCAGCACCACCTTTAGCACGTTCAACGTAAAAATCTATTAGTTTTTTCGTAATAAATCCATTTTTTGCCAAATTTAGATGCATCGCAGGCATTACAATACGATTAGACACGTCCATATCCTTTATTTTAAAAGGTGTAAAC
>JAHQWS010000146.1 GCA_029856295.1 Promethearchaeia archaeon | reverse complement strand
CCTAAAGAATGATAGTTCATGCAGGGAACATGTAACATATCCAAAGGTTTATATAACATCCATCTAAGATTTTACAAAACAAGTAAATGAAAAAAAATTGGGTTATCACCTAAAAGGCATTAACCCCTACTTTTTTTATTTTTATTTTTCTTCAGATAATATCCGAACAATTTTAGGAAAAATATACTCACAGATATTTAAATTCGAGCCGCCATGAGTATTGATGATTTCCAATTCCTGGAAAAACACACCAGTATTCATTGTCCTCACATTGATTTATTGAATTTTTGGCTAAAGTGAGTAAAAATCTTTTTTTATAATAATTTTATTAAAAATTGGAATTTTTATATAAATATTCTTTTAATAAAAAATTTGAAGGGGATGATAGGAACTTGTCTAAAAAGAATAACGATAAAATAGAAATTAGGGATGGAAAGAGATATTTTAGAGATGCTTGGATGGAAAAACGAGGCGGCCTTTACGTAATGCATTTAAAAGGTTCACCTTATGAAATAGGATATCAGCATGGCATCCTAATGAGCGAAGAAATTAAGCAGGGAGCGGCACAATTCTATGCTGACCCCATTAATGGTGGAAGAAAAAGCCATTCTCTTAAATTATGGTTAATTAAACAATATTTAAACAAAAAGGTTTATAATCCAATAAAAAAAGCTCAGACTCAAGACCTTTTGGAGCAGCTAAAGGGTATAGCAGATGGAAGCGACGTTTCATATAACACGATTTTTAAGGCAAATCACCATACTGCGGTTACAATGGTAATGACGCCAGTATTAATTAGGCAATATCTCAAGAAATTTAATAAATTAGGTATAAAGATCGGGGGTTGTAGTACGTTTGTTGCTACGAAAGAAGCTACCTCAAACGGAAAGACCATTGTAGGGAGAAACACAGATTATGGTGGAATTGAGGGCTGGCCTAAATACCAAACAGTATCCTTTGTAGAGCCTGAGGATGGTTTTAAATATGTTCAAATTGGCACTGCGGGTATAGTGATGTGGGCACCTGGCATGAATGAAAAAGGAATCGTTGTAACTGCACATTATATGATTTATGATGACATTATACCAAATGGTTTGAGTATTGCAGCGTTCACAGACGAATTTTTACGTAAAGCAGAAAATTTAGATGATGCCTTAAATATTTTGAATAAAAACCCACGTGGAGTCTCAGGTGGATTTGTAATAACTGACGGGGAAAAAAAGGATGCATTTGCAGCAGAAGTGAGTACAGGAAAAGCTACAATTAGACGTATGGAGAACAATAGAGTAATAATGACGAACATGGCAGTCTCAGAAGAGAAGCGTCAAATTGATTTTGTATCCAGATTTAATCTTAATGAAGGATGCCCAGGTCGATACCGCAGGCTTATGCAGCTTATTGATGAAAATTATGGAAAAATAGATGCCAACAAAGCTGCAGAGTTTATGGGCGATCATGTACGATTTACCACTGGAACTGAGCGGTGTGCATATGGTATAGTAGCTGTGGATGATAATGTAAATTCCATGGTATTTTCACCTGAAGAGCTAAAGCTCTGGATTGCTGCGGGACCTGCGCCGGTGTGTAATAATCAATATATTGGGTTTGATTTTAAAGAAGAAATAAATGGAAATCAATCGAAACTTTCGCCTGAGATTCTTGAGGGCTATCAATTTGAAAACCCTAAAAAGCGAATAGGGATGCAAAAGTTTAATCAAGCATATATAATCCATGAAGAGAATCCAAGTCAAGTAGATGAGATGATTCATTTAATAAAAGAAGCTCTCGAACAAGATCCTGAAGAAGTTATTTATTATCAAATGGTAGCAAAATTATTACTCCATAAAGGTCATTATAATGAAGCCATAAATTTCGTTGAAAATGCTCTTAACTTAAAGCAATCGCTAAATGAGAAAGCTCATAACCGTCTTATTTTGGGAATTTTATATGATCTTAAGGGAGACAGGGAGAAAGCGCTTAGCTATTATCATGAAATAAGAGAATTAGCGAAAAAAGAACCTCAAGACCCGTGGTTTAAAGTAAATGCTATGATGGATATATTTGCTCAAGGATATATACAAAAACCATTTACTAAAAAAAACCTGAAAGATCGTTCAGTATTAATTGACTACTCTCAGGGTGTAGGAATAGAATAAGAAATTTTTTAGAATTTTATATAAAAAACTTTTCTCTATTATTTTTTTATCATTTAAATTTCGGCAAATATTCGCCTTGTATTTTAACCATCTCGTTATATATGTTTTCGGCCATTTCAAAACTTCCGCAGTTAACATCCATGGCAATACAGGCAATAGCAAGATCTTTTGATTCTTTAAGAATTGCTTCAACACAAACATCTTGAATAGATGCTTCAATCCTTAACAACGCTGCGATATTTTTTGGAATTTTTCCTAGTTTAACCCCATGGACGCCATCTTTATCGGCGGTTCCAGAACACTCGATGACTAAATCTTGCGGGAGATTTTCAATTATCCCATCATTTGGAATATTTACCGCAATCTCGTGGGTTTTATTATCTTCAATAATTTCTTCGATAATTGGTATAGCCCTCTCTCCGGAGTGGTCCTTCATCAGAATTCCTTTCCTTGGATACTTGCCTTTTATAAGTTTATTATAATATCTCCTGTATTTCTTGTTGATCCATATTTTCCAATCTTCCATCATTGTGATCCAATCATCTAAATCCTCATATTTCGTATGATTTGAACCTATTTGTACATATTCGCATAAATGGTTATCTCCAACATAGGGAAACCAACCGAAGCGTTTGTAGATCTCGAATGTCAAATCGGCATACTTAAACCTATCCCATTTATCTTGATAAAAATTCATACATCTTGCGTTGAATTTGGGTAATAAATCTTGACCAGTTCTGAGGTCGCTTAATCCGAGTATAAACGCAAAATGATTTAATCCTCCAACCGTAATTTTTGTATTTAAATAGGTCTCTTTGCGAAATTGTTTCTTTTCATTTGCAGATAAACTATCTAACTTATCGGGTTTTAGATGGCTATTAATGATATAAGGGATATCCGGTAGAAGTAAATGTATTTGATGACAGAGCCCCAATGAATTTAATTCTGGAACTGCCCTTTTAATTGCTAGACAAATTCGAGACATTGGGTTGGAATAATTAATGAAAAACACCTGAGGATTTGCCTTAAATGCTGCTTTAGCAATTTTTACGCATTCGGGAATTTGTCGCGCTGAATGAAAAAATCCTCCAGGACCTCCATTTTCAGCCATCATTTCGCTGGTTCCATAACTATGAGGTATTCTATGATCTATCCAGCGATAGTTAAATCGATCTCCGTGTTCAATTGAGCAGATCACAAAATCGGCATCCTTTACAGCAGCTTGCATGTCTGATGTTTTCTCTATATTATATATTTCTCCCCGAATTTTATTTTCGTGATTTAAAATTTCATAAATCATGTTCAATTTTTCTTCGTCAATATCGACTAAGACGATCGTGGATCCGGGTAAAATTTTACTTAAATACATATCACTTAGCGTGGGAGGTCCAAATGCTGCGCTTCCAGCACCAATCAAAACAATCTTTTTATCCATATGTCTGAAAATTGTGAATTTCTAATAAAGTATCAGATTGAATTTAATCAATTTAAAACCTACAAATATGTAAAAAAGATAGAAAAAAATATGGTAAATAAACTTAAAGTTTAGGGGCTAAAGCCTTATCCTGCTGCGCCGCTTGCTCTAATAATTCTATCTACTCGCAATATTAAATTAGCTAATTCACTACCTGACTTTATTAGACAGCTAATTAATGCAGCAGGCTCAATTATTCCCCTTTGATAATTGTCTCCAATAGTATTAGTGATTGTATCAATTCCAATCCATTTGTCATTATCCGTTTTGTGAGCTGCTCGTAATTCAGTTAATATTTCAATCTCTTCAAGGCCAGCGTTCCTGATTAATGTTTTGGGAATTTCTTCAAGAGCTAGTGCAAAGGCAGTAACAGCTAATTGCTCTTTACCAGAAATCTCGTTTGCATAAGCCTTTAACTTTTTCGCAAGTTCCATATAAATTGCTCCACCACCAGCGACAACCATTTGCGTATCAATAGTTTTAGCAATGACAGAAAGCACATCGTTTAAAGAAATTTCAGCAGTGGTAAGAACATTTTCAAGACCACCTTTAAGTAATATGGATACACTTTTAGGATTTTTACAACCTTCGAAAAATGTATATTCGTTATCTCCTATTTTTTCGAACTTAATAGATTCAGCATAACCTAGATCATTTTCAGTTAATAATTTTATATCATCAATAAATTTTGCGCCAGTTGCTTTTAAGACCGATTTATAATCCTTTTCTCCAACATTTTTTATTGCTGCGATTCCTTCTTTTGCTAAATATGCTCCAAATTTGTCAGAAATGTCGCTGTTATTCACAATCATATTGACACCTAAATCTTTAAAGATTTTTATGTAGTCCTGAAGAATTTGATCTTCCTGGTTCAAGAATTTTTGTATATCTTCGGGATTATAAATCTGAATTTGAGCGTCAAATTCGGTTTTAGTAATATCTAATTTCTTTCTGATCACAGCAATTTTCACATCTTTCAAAGATTCGGGCATGCTAGGATTAACTTTTTCCTTTTCAATATAGACCCCTGATATTAGCTCAGAATCTTTAAGAGATTTTCCTTTAGCTTTTACGATTTTGATATTGTTTACTTTATTAAAGACGTTCTCAGCTTCAATATGTTTAACTGCTTTTAAAGCCAAATCTGCGAAAAAATCTTTTAATGGAGCAATATCTTGCGAATTCATAGCCGTTAATGCCGCATTTTTCAGTACAACATCATCATCTTTAGAAATTTTGGTTGCAATTTCTTTTACAATTTTAATTGCTTTATCAGCTGCTAACTTATATCCATGAGTAATATGCTTTGGATGAATATCCTGTTCGATTAGTTCTAATGCGTTTTGAAGTAAAGTCGCAGCAAAAATAACGGCTGATGTGGTACCATCTCCTATTTCTTCGTCAATAGATTTTGCTACATTAACCATCATTATAGCCGAAACATTTTCAATATCTAATTTCTTTAAAATTTCAGCTCCATCATTAGTAATGGTAATTTCTCCTAAAGTATCCACAAGCATTTTTGCCATTCCCTTCGGTCCTAGAGTAGACTTTACGGTTTCTGCGATAGCCATCATAGCATTAATATTTTGTGTTCGTGCTTCTTTTTCTTTAACTTCCTCAGATCCTTCCTTTAAAACTATCACGGGTACACCAAAAGACATCTTTTATCATCCTTATTTTTTGATTTAAAATCTAATTCAATTATATTTTGTTGGATCTATCGAATACTTAATCAAATAAAGATTTTATGATTTGGGGATCTTTAAATATACTTTTTTTTAAAAATGTTCAATTTAAAATACTGAAAAATTTTAAATACTGAAAAATGTTAATTTAATTGCAAAATTTTAAAAAATTTTGCAAAAATTCTCAATAGATCCTAAATACATAAAAGATATTCATATTGGCTTTGGTTGTATATATTGACATCGAAAAAGGAACTCGATGAAATTGATCGAAATATTCTGCGTATCTTACAAGAGGATGCCAGAAAGTCTTATCGGGAAATCCAAAACGAACTTAATATTTCTATTGGTACCATACATAACAGAATTTCAAAATTAAAAGATAGAGGCGTGATTTCAGGGTATACACTTAAACTAAATAATGCCGAGTTAGGCTACAAGCTAACGTTCCTTATACGCATTCAAGTTGACGGAAAGCATACCCCGAAGATTTTAGAGGAGATTAGCAAAATACCTGAGGTTTGTTCTGTGTTTCATACGACGGGAGAACAATCTGCAGCTTTAATATGTCGTTTTAAGGAATCGGATGAGGTCCACAAATTTATTCGGGAATTGAATGAGAGGGAATATATAGTTAAAACTAACTCAAACATGGTATTAAAAGAATATAAAAATTCCGCGTATGTCGAAATACCTAAGACTGAGATATAACTACAAATGTTCTAAGAGAGATTTAATTAATTATGCATTTAATATATAATGTAATATCTTCGATTTATGCCGCCGTTTGATGCCACATTTGTGCCACATATCAAATAGAATTGACATTTTTACCTATTAATATCCACATTGTATGATATTCTGTATCTTTAGAATAGTTTTTATGAAAATATTCAAATAGGTCAACAATCTTCAAAAATTTGAAATCCTCCCGAAGCTCATCTTCTGAACAGAAATGAATGAAGAACTCACTTTGAAATGAATTTGGATCATTTTTTACTGATACG
>JAHQWS010000145.1 GCA_029856295.1 Promethearchaeia archaeon | reverse complement strand
AGTTACCGCTCCAACGAAATTATGTTGTTTTTTTGTAACTCTTATTAATTCTAATTCAGAATGCCATTGACCATCAAGAAGTGCTATAAGTATTTCATTTTTTATTGGTGTTTTAATGTCTTTAATTTTATTAAATAAATTAGAATAAAAGTTTTATTCATTGTAGCAGCTATTTTCAGAAAATATGATGATGATATTACTGTTGGAATTGGCAGAAATGGAGAAATTATTTTTTTTGATGGAAGACATCGACTGAATATCGCAAAATTGCTAAAAATAAAAAAAATTCCCGTTAGAATTTTAGTAGTCCATCCAGATATTCTCTCAAAATTATATAAACAATAATCTCTCTATTAAATAACATCTGAGTCGCCCATAGTAAAGAAATGATTCTTTTCTTCAAATAAAATTTCTTTATCTAAGATATTATTATTAACTCTGACAATATATACTCTATTAGTATTAAGGTATTCAAAGCCAAAATTATTTAAAAATTCCCTTAACGCATGATATCTATTTAAAAATAAGGAGATTGCATTAATATTTTGAGTTTTTGCTTTTCCAATTAAAAAATGGAATATCGCTTGAAAAATATCCTTATTATTAGGTGATAAAAAATCGATTAAATGAATGAAAGTATTTTTTTCTTCGTGATACTTTTTAGTCACAAAGTAAGAGACCATTTCTCCTGTTTTATCATATATCTTATATTTTGAATAATTATACCTATGCTTTGGATCTTCTAAACTTGGTTTTTCAACAAATCTCCAATTTAAATATTCTTTCGTTCTATCTAAATAAATTGGGATATCTTCCTTAAAATTTTTACTAAATCCTTTAAATTCTTCATCAAACTTTTCAATTTCAATTATGTCATATTTAGACATTTTTCCAAATTCTAATTCAGAAATAATATTATTAACATAGAGGGGGATTGGACATAATCCATGCCAATTAAACTTTTTACCACCAGGCCAAAAATTTTCATTTGGAAAGCCTGTAGAAAAATGAATATCTTGTTTTCCTTCTTCCCTAAAATGATAATCTCCAATTGTTTTAAATATTCCTTGCCTTCTATAATCAGGATGTGTTCCTGTGTCGAAACTTAATGAAGCTTTCATTTTTTCCCCAAAATAAAATGCCTCATATGGGAGTGTTGAATATTGACCAATAATTTTTCCATTAACATCTGCTAATGTAGTATGAGCAGGTCCCCATGGTCCTTTAAAATACTCCCATTGGAAATATTCCATAGTTTTTTCTCTTCGGGCAACCAATTTTCTCCAATCTAAAAAGTTTTCCATATCTCTTTCATTAAATTTTCTAAATATCCACTTTTTTTCTATTTTTAAACACCTGAAAAAATGAATTAAAAATCTTTTAATCCTTTTACAATTTTACCTATTTCAAAAGCTTCAGAATAAACGATATCTTGTTTTTGAGTAGCATAATTCATAAAACTATTTTTGATTGCCATACCTTCAATCATTTTTGCAATTAAATCCACATTTTTAAATTGACTTTTAAATTGAGAAAGAGCTCTTATTTTTAAATCTAGTATTTCTTTAGGGAAATTAATAATATAATTAGGTAAGAATTCTGGAAATACAGAATATACCTCAAATAGAAGTATTTCACTAACATACCTTCCTGCACTCATAACAGCAAAGCTACAATTTCTATGATCTTGATGGCGATCATTTTTTGAGAGCGTGTAAATTCGATGGGGATTTACTTGAGAAATAACTTTTTCTAATATTTGAATTGTAGATTGATCTACAGTAATTTTTGGTAAATTTAAAAAATTTATGCTATCTTTATATCCCAAAATATTTAAAGCTTTAATAGACTCTTCTCTTCTTTCAACTGAGCTTGTATAATTACCATTTTTATCTCTTGCTCCATCCGTTAGAATTAAAATAGATATATCATGTCCAACTTTAATATGTTTTGCAAGAGTCGCTCCCATTCCAAATTCAATATCGTCAGGGTGAACCCCAATGGCTAATACTCTCATGTGCGACCTTATGAGTTAATATTTGTTTAAAATAGAATTTTTAATAATATATTAAAGTTTTTAAAAGTAAATAAATAATCGATTCTTTTCATTTCATTCAAAATTTGTTGTTATGTTCGTTTAATCCTACTAGAGCATTCTTCTATAAACTTCAAAAATCTCTAAAACTTTATTCTCTCACAATCAAATGAAAAATTTTATTTGATTTACAATTTTTATAATAGTTATATTTCATAAAAAACAGCATTTTTTATATTAATTATTTAGAAAACTTTGTTAATTTTAAGGTATATATAATGACATTTCAAGGAAAAAAAGTTGTAGTAACCGGGGCAGCGGGTTTTATTGGTAGTAATTTAACGGATTCCTTACTTGAATTAGGTGCTGAAGTTGTCGGTATTGATAATCTCTTTAATGGGAGGACAGAAAATTTGGATGAGGCTAGAAAAAATAAGAATTTTCAGTTTCATAAAGGAGATGTCAGAGATTTATCATTCTTATTAGACATGTTTGAAGAGACTGATTTCGTTTATCATGAAGCTGCATTTGCTAGTGTGCCTCAATCTGTCAAAATGCCAGAAAATTGTCATGATGTCAATGTAAATGGGATTATGAATGTTTTAAATGCAGCTAGACGAATGGATGTTAAAAAAGTCATTTTTGCTTCTAGTTCATCTGTATATGGTGAAATTCCTGATTTAAAAAAAAATGAAGAAATGAGGCGAGTGCCTATATCGCCCTATGGTGCAGCTAAATTAGCGTGTGAAGCCTATATGTATGTATTTTATCATGTTTATGGGTTAAAAACTACATCATTGAGGTATTTTAATGTTTATGGTCCAAGACAAAGAGATGACTCCCCCTATACAGGTGTAATAGCAATTTGGTTTAATAGAGCACGTAATAATCAAAATTTGATAGTTTTCGGAGATGGTGAACAATCAAGAGATTTCACTTATGTAAAAGACGTTATACAAGCTAATCTTTTAGCGGGAGAAAAAGATGTTCCAGGAGAGATTATTAATATTGGTGCTGGTAACCCCATATCTTTAAATGATCTTGGAAGATTGATTTTAAAACTTACTGATAGGGAGCATTTAAAGCTTGAATATACAGATCCAAGACCGGGAGATATTAAACACAGTTTTGCAGATCTTACAAAGGCTCAAGAAATGCTAAACTTTCAACCGAAATATACCCAAGAAGAAGGACTTCGTGAATATTTCAAATGGTATATTGAAAAAAATAATATCGATTTAGAAATACACTAAATTTTTAATTTTTTTTAAAAAAATTTTTTTAAAAAATGAAAAATTTATATTGTATTCACATGGAAAAAGAATTAAAATAGGCTTTTTTAATAATTCTACTTATTAAATACAATATATAGTTTTTTAACGAGGATCCAAATGATTTTTAAATAAACTCTAAATATTTTAGGATATTTAAAGTTCTTAATATTATATTCGATTTTTCAAATAAAGTCTTAGTATTAATCAAACAACTAAAGAATGAATATCATATATTTTGCAAATTATTTTCCTCCAACAAGTGGAGCAGCCGCAATTTGTACTCATAAAATTGTCGAATATCTTGCCAGGCGTGGACATAATGTTTTAGTTTTAACTCCGGGAGATAAAGGCAAATCATTTAAGGCAAATAATCTTAAAATTTTTGAGTCTTCAGTAAATTTAAATATGAAATCATCATCTTCTATTGTTAAATTTCCAATTAGTTTATTTTTTTCACATTTCGAAAATCTTCTGAGATTTATTATAAAAATTAATTTTTTTTTTAAACCCCAGCTTATCTTATCTCAATATCACACATATCATTATGCTACTGTCGTGGGTGGGCTATTATCAAAATTATTGAAGGTTCCTCATGCAATTAGATCTCACGATATATTTATCGATTTAAAGTCCAAATCGTTCTCTTTTAGGACTTTATTTCCTATAATATACCCGCAAATTTATCGCTCAATTCAAAGCTGTGATGTTGATTATGTACAAACTACTGAAATGAAAAATTACCTTCAAAAAATTAAATTGTTTAAGAATGTTGAATTTAAAATACTTCATAATGGAGTTGATTTAAATTTATTTAAACCTTCTAAAAATCAGGAGTTTCTAAAAGAGAAATATGGTTGTGATACTATCATTTCTTTTATTGGTTTAATGTCTGAAGACACGGGAATACATAATTTTATTAAAGTTTTACCAGAAGTTTTCAAACACCATAAAGAAACTCATTTATTATTAATTGGGGATGGACCATATAAAAAGTATGCACTTAACCTTATAAAAAAGTTAAAATTAAAGAATCAGGTTCATTTCTTAGGCATTTTACCCCATGAAGAAATTCCTTTTTACGTTAACAATAGTGACATTGGAATAGGGCGAATAACACATGAAGATTTATGGAGATATTTTGTTCCTGTAAAATGCCTAGAATATATGGCTTGCAACAAACCATTTATAACTACTCCTGTCTCCCAAGATGTCATTAAAAATAACGATGTAGGAATTTTGTTAAGAAAAAATTTTACTGATAAAGAGATTGTTTATGAAATGAACTCGCTAATTGAAGATAAGAGTCTCCAACGAAAATTGGGTAAAACAGGAATCGAAAAAATTCATAATTCATTCAATTGGGAAAAAATATTAAGTGAATTTAGCAAGGATATAGTAAATTTAGTAGAACGATAACCTTCAAATTATTTATAAAAAATTGGTAATTTCTATAAAATTCCAAAATTTATGCCAATTATCAACCTTTCCCTGTGAGGAAAGGCCAGCCTTAATGTTATCAGGCTGTACGCTCGTCGCCGAGTTCAAGGCATACTTCATTTGTAATGTTTTTTTCATTACTTCGGAAGTCTTGAAGGAAGTTATCCGCTGTGCTTGAAGAAGTCATGAAGTTTAGCCCATCTATAGTAGGGACTGCTTGTTAAATACGAATATTTAAAGAAAAATTTAAAAGAAGGGAGAGCTGTGATTTTTTTGAATTTTATAGAAATTTATAAATTTTTATAAAATTTCGTCCAACTGTTGATACAATATAAATTTAATTTTCGTAATAATTGTCGCAGAATTCTAAACGTTTTGGAATAAAATCAAATAAGTCATCAACATATTCTTCTAAATCGAATTCTATTGTACTATAAAGATAACGATTATAAACTAAAGATTCATCCTCAACAGTTATCGGTTCCCACATTGTAGTATCAATTTTTATTATAGGCATTAAATCCTCATAAAGACCAGAGAGCATATCTAAAAAAAATTCTTCCGTCCAGAGAGTCTCCCTCAGATATAACCAACGTTCTCTACAATCCTGAATAAAATTTTCATTACTTAGCAATCTCTTGAAAAGATAATTATTATATAAGATTTCTTTTTCTGGATTCTCGTTAAAATCGAAAATAATCCAACCACGTTGCCCTAAACTACCATCAAAATCCCAGGGGATAAGATAAAATTTACTTGGATATGAATTTCTGACAATATAGTAATTTGTATTCCAAAAATCCTTATGATTGATAAAGAAATTAAAAAGTAAAAAATCAATCAGATTCTGCTTATCAAAAATGGAATAGATACCGGTGTTAAGATCAAAAAATTCCTCATCGGTAGTGTTTATTATAAAAGATATTAAATCCATTAATAATTCGTCCATTATAAAATTATTTTCATCTTCATTTGGCCAATCTTGATCCCATTTTCCACTATCATATTCTGTTAAATTTTCTTCTATTTGCAGTTGAAAAATTAAACTGGAATCGATAGTCCCCGAAGCGTCATCTAAGTCAAATAATTCTCTATCAATTTCTTCAGTTAATAAATAAAGACCTTGAAATTCTCCATTTAGATATAATCCTACATATTTGGAGTCGGGAAGTATAGCTGTAGGATTTGTATCTTCTAAACTTCGCCAAATATCCATACAGGTTTTAACACGCATACGAGGGAAATCGAAATACATTGCTAATAAAAGCCAATCATCATCTTTCCTCATACCGAGTAAGGAATTTTTTACCGATAGTTCCAAGCGATATTCTTTTTTTGGAATTTTATCTTTTGCGTTAGTATGACCTCTAATTTTTATCTTTCCTTGAATGAACTGCACTGAATCTGATTCATCTTTACTATCTATTTCAAAAGTACAGTCTATATAATCTTCTGGTTGGATTTCACCTTCAGTTGTAATATTTATAGTAGGGAAATTTAACAGTTCAATTGGGTGATTAATGATATAAGTATAATAATATATAGCAGAAATTGCGAAAGCAGTTATAATTATAATTGATATAAACTCTTTTTTTC
>JAHQWS010000144.1 GCA_029856295.1 Promethearchaeia archaeon | reverse complement strand
GAATTATTTCATGTATTGAAATTTTAGCGATTTCCGCAGCCCTCTCAATTGATATTTCTTTTAACATATATTTTTGGAGCGCAAAATTTAATCGTTCTTGCTTAAGTCCTTCTACCAAAATTTTTTTTACCAATGCGGATCGATCAAGATTTTCTTCCTCAGCTAGTTCTTCAAATTCTTTGATTAAATCCTCCTCTAATCTTAAATTCATTTGTTTTGTCATCTTTTTCACTTTTTATTTTTTTCTCACTTTCGAATAATCTTTCCAAATATTCTTTTAAGGTATTTAAAAAATAATCATTTTTAATAAAAGAGAGATCTATATCCATTTAGCTAATTCCTCCTTCAAATTTTTTAAAAGTATTAAATCATCTAAAGTAAAAGCAATATCGGCAAAATCGTTCGTTTCAAGATCCCTTAAAATTCGGTTAATAACACTTGTTGCTGATAATATCCATTTTTTTGCGAGGGAGATATTAGTTTTCATATCATATCAAATTAAATATCGATTTATAATTAATAAAATAATCCAACTCTTATTATTATACTGGGTACAATTGAAAAAGATAAAAAAATGGACTTAATTAATATGGAAAAAAAATATGGTTTAATATTTTAAGTTCAAAGTTCATTTCCAACGTTTTTTAATTAACACTATAAAAATATTTACAAAAAAGTAAATGATAGATATTTACTCGGAGATCGAAGGAGTAAACGGGGAAATAGACTTTATGGCCTCAATGACAGAAGGCTTATCCTCTATCGGACTAAAAGCTCCTGATTAATTAGTGAAAATACTAAAGTTTTTTAACTTCTCGGGGGGTATCCCCTTTTTTTTTCCGCATCTTTTATGTATAGTCTATCTCTTTAGATAAATCGACACGATGTCGCCATCTTCAAGTACATGATTGAGGTTATCGAATTTTTGACCAGGGTGCTTAACAGATGTACCCCAGACTAACGAGTAGCGATAATCGGTAATAAATCGCTTATGGATTTTTCGGCAAAGCGTCTCAATCGTATCACCGTGGTGGAGAATGATAGGCTCATCCATATCGGCTTCTTGCCGTGGTGGTTTCATATAGATTCGCATTAAATCCAATTCCAGGAAAATTTTGTGACGGAGGGCGTCAATGTTTTCATGATTCTTCGCTGAGATCATAACCCAATGTTTGTGACCAATTGCTTTTGTAATCTTTTCAGGAGGAATTGGAGTTTCCATTAAATCAGATTTATTAATTACGACAAATTCCTTTGTGTATACACGATGTCCCACTACAAAATCGATTAACTGGTCAGCTGTAATATAAGGTTCAGCGAAATAGATGCCGGCGTTACGAACTTTTAACTCATTCATCAGAGCTTTGACTTCCTCGTTATCCATGAATTGCTCTCCTTTATAAGTGAAGTGGATACCTCCCCGTGCTCGCTCTTTTATTTGAATGCGTGGAGGTTCTGTATTTAACCGGATCCCCGCGTCATGCAGTTCTTTTCTAATTATGTCTAAGTCCGAAAAATTAACAGTTCCATCTTCACGAAAACAGATAATAATTAAAATTAATTCGGCAGTTCGTACAACCCCTAACACTTCTTTTCCCCGTCCCTTTCCTGCAGCCGCGCCTAAGATTATCCCTGGTAAATCAATAAGCTGAATATTGGCATCCTCGATTTTCATCATGCCGGGAATCGCATTGATGGTAGTAAAATCATACGCGGCCACTTTAGAATGAGTGTTGCCTTCGGTAAGCAAATTAAGGAGGGAAGACTTACCCACGGAAGGAAACCCAATAAAGGCAACCTGAGCGTCTCCCGATTTTTTAACTCCATAGCCACCACCGCCGCCTTTTTTAGAACTTGTAATACGAATTAAATCTTCGCGGAGTTTGGCCAGTTGGGCTTTAATAAAATTTATGCTTTTTTGGGTGGCTTTATTTACTTTTGTATTTGCCAACCGTTCTTCTAATTCTTTTATTCGTTCTTCGACTTTTTCACTCATGCCATTTTAAAAAAATGAGGCATAAGCAAAAAATTTTCTCAAAACTTAGGAATAATTAATATTGTATAACTGTTGGAGTATTAATCTAGTGAGAGTTTCAAATGCCTTTTCAATATTTTCTCCCGTTTTCGTGCTACATTCAATATATTCATCGATTCCTTCTGATTTCGCAATTTCTAGTGCCTTTTCTCTTGAAACTGATCTTGACTCTTCTAAATCGAGTTTCATTCCCATTAACATTATAGGAATATCTCCAACCTCTTTCCTAAGTATCTGAGTCCATTCTGGTATGTGCTCTAAAGTGTTACGATTCGTAATGTCATATAGGATGAATGTTCCATTTGCACCTATACAATACCGTGATAAAAGGAATCGAAATCGTTCTTTACGTGCCATAATCCAGATTTTCAGTGTAACTTTTTGGCCATCTACTTCTTGATCTCTAGTATAGATATTCACACCAATCGTTTGTTTTAGATCCTCCAAATAAAACCCGCTCATATATTTAGAAACAAGTGTCATCTTCCCTACACCTGCATCTCCTAATAATAACACTTTAAACTCATTATGAGACCTTTTCATTCAAGAATCAGTCCTTTCATTGATTTATGGTGAAGTTTTTTTCGCCTTCTTATGTAAATATATCAAATCTAATTATATAAGTGTTACATAATTGTCATATTTCTTCACATTTTCCAATCTTAGATTGAACCTTTGGTGTAAATTTAAGAGATGTCTCTTGAAGCTGTATAATTAATTAAGAATGAGAGTTTTATTTTAAACAATTTTTATTTCGATTATTTTCATATTTTTTGAGATTTCTACCATATATTTTCACATCTTTAATTTTAGTTTGAACTAATGAATCTCTTCTTTCTAAAAAGAATGCATGTATAATTATTCAAATTGTTAATTTAAACTTTTTTTCAAAACTGTTAATGTTTATATTTATGATTTAAGAAATCTTTATATTAATAATCCCAGTATTATTGAAATTATAGTACAAAATATTGTAAAATGCAGCCTCAATTGAAAGGGAGAAGTTTTATCACAGATTTTAAATCAGCGGGATTGCATCCTATAAATCAGAGGCAAAAGGAACGGTTATTATCTTCTGAGCATTGGCTATGCATGGAACGTGCCAAATTTTATACAGACAGTTATAGAGAAACGGAAGGCGAACATCCCTCCATTCGTTCTGCGAAAGCGCTTAAAAGAACTTTCGATAATATGACTATAGAAATTTATCCAGAAGAATTATTAGTAGGGAATAGGTCTTCGCAATATATTGCCCCCCCAATTGCTCCTGAAAGGGGCGACATAACTTTTGTTTTAAAATCGGTTTTTCCCGATCTCAAAAAATTCGGTTATCACATTTCACATGAACATAAAAAACAACTTTTTAAAGATATTATCCCCTATTGGAAAGGAAAAACTATTAGAGATATAAAAATTAAAAAATTCGAAGAAGCAGGATTATATAGTAAACTAGATCTCAGTTTAGAGGAACTTAAGAGAAAATCGCGAGCTTTCGGAATATCCACATTAATGAGACTATTTATAGAAGAAAATGCGAAAACGAAAGAAAAAGCCAAGTTATTTTTGCGATTACCTAAAATGCTTAAAGCCATAAAAGGAGGGACCGCAGATAATGTGAAAGGAAGGGGACGCTGTATTGATACTCAAGCTCACATTGTCGTTGGTCATAAAAATGTTTTAGAATATGGCTTTAAGGGCATAAAAGAAAAAGCTCAAGTAAGGTTAAATTCTACGGAAATTGATGCTGAAAAACAATTTCTTAAAGCAGTTATTATTGTCTGTGAAGCTATGAGAGATTTTAGTAATAGATTTTCAGACTTAGCATTAATAATGGCGAATAAGGAAAAAGATGATGAAAGAAAAAGTGAATTATTAAAAATCGCGGATATTAGTAAAAAAGTCCCTTGGAATCCTCCAGTAACATTTTACGAAGCTTTACAATCATTATGGTTTACTCAAAACGCGGCAATTATAAGTTATGGCGCTGGAAGCGGAATTACTCCCGGTCGTGTTGATCAGCTGCTATATCCATATTATAAGAGAGATATTGAAACAGATCTTGCTTCAAATGACGAGATTTTACGGTTAATTGAGGAATTTATTATAAAGATAAATAATAATGTGGTAATTTGGCCAAATATTATGGGATTACACCTAAATCATTTAGGCACTGATATTGAGAATATCACTATTGGCGGGTTAGGTCGAAATGGGGAAGATGCAACAAATGAACTCACTTATCTATTTATAGAGGCTGTAAAAAATACTAAGTTAGCAACTTCAGTATCATTTCGGTTCTCAAGGAAGAGTCCCAAAGAATTTATTAAAAAAGTGTTAGAATTACACAAATATACTAATAGCCCTGCGCTTTTCAATGACGAAATAATTGTCAAAGCCATGGTTCGCGATGGCTACTCAACAGAGGCGGCTAGAGATTATTGTTTAGTAGGTTGCGTTGAGCCTAGCGGGAATGGAGATACATTTGGTGCTACGGGCGGCTCAAAGCTTTATTTCTCTTCTATCCTTGATTTAGTGTTTAATCGGGGAAAAACAACCTTCTTTGGGGCACAAGATACAATAGACACAGGAAATCCAGAAGAATTTAGAACTTTTGAAGAGTTTATGAATGCTTACTATACGCAGCTAAAATCTATAGTTGATACAGTCGCAGATGCTACTAACCTAAGAGACGATATTTGGGCCAATTACTTTCACAATCCTTTAATCTCTTGTACTATCGATGGATGCATAGAAAATGCGAAAGACATGACTGAAGGAGGTGCCCAATATAAATTCCAAGCAATCGGTGCGGGAGGATTAGGAACCGTTGTTGATTCATTGGTAGCGATTAAAAAATATGTCTATGATGATAAGAAGATTACGATGGGTGAATTAATCGCAGCTTTACAAACTAATTTTAAGGATAACGAGACTTTAAGGCAAATTCTAAAAAATGGTCCGAAATTTGGAAATGATGATGATTACGCAGACTCTATTGCTGTAGAATTAGTAGCCAGATTTTGTGATATGGTTTATAATAAAAAGCTAACTCGTGGAGGTCATTTTAAAGCGAGCTTTATTTCTTATGGCCTTAATGTGTATGAAGGAGCGTTAGAGCCCGCAACTCCAGATGGGAGAAAAGCGGGGGAACCGTTATCTAATAGCATCTCACCTTGTAATGGTACTGAAAAAAATGGTCCAACAGCGATGTTAAATTCAGTTGCTAAAATCGATCATACTAAGATTGGTTATGGCGATTCATTGAACATGAGATTTCCTCACTACTTAGTTAGTTCTGATAAAAATCTTGAGGTGTTTGAGCACTTGATTGACACCTATTTTGAAAAGGGCGGGATGCATGTACAAGTCAATACCATGGGCACAGAACTGCTAAGAGATGCGCAAACTCATCCAGAAAAGTATGAAGACTTGATTATTAGAGTTTCGGGCTATGCCGCATATTTCACAAGATTAGGTAAAGAAATTCAAAATGATATCATCGAAAGAGTAGAATTTACAAATATTTAGTAAATAAGTGTTTTTAGATTATACTTTAATGATTTTACTGCAAAATAATTTTATATAAACCATGCTATTCTAATAGTATTAACAACACTTAAAATAAGGAAATCCTATAAAATCATTTGGAGGCTTGCTACTTTGCCTAAAATTAGAGTTAATGATATAAATATATATTATGAAGCATATGGAGAGGGCTTTCCATGCGTGATGATAATGGGAACAGCTCTTTGTCTTAAAGTGTGGGATGATCCCCTAATAGATGAGCTTTCAAAAAGGTTTAAGACAATATTATTCGATAATAGGGGAGCAGGACAAACTGATATACCTGATAGAGAATATACTATTAAAATGATGGCAGATGATACAGCGGGATTAATGGACGCTTTAAATATTGAGCGAGCGCATGTAATTGGAGTATCCATGGGTGGAATGATTGCGCAAGAATTGGTTCTTAATTATCCTGAGAAAGTTGAAAAGCTAGTTCTTTGGGGAGCAAATTGCGGAGGTAGAAAAACTATCCCTCCAACGCTAGCTGCCTTTAAATTTTATCTAGGCGCTATAGATGGATTAACTCCAGAGAGGATGGCCAAAGCTACCATCTCACTTCTATTAACACCAGATTTCATGAAAAATAATCCTGAATACGTACAGGATAAAATTCAGAGAATCCTCTCGGGACCAATACCTTTCAGTAGTTATGCTCGGCAATTAAAAGCGATGATTGGTCTTAATACTTATAGAAGGCTTAAAAACATTAACTCTCCCACATTAATATTACAAGGCAAAAAAGATATTGTTGTTCCCCCAGAAAATGGCGAAATATTAGCAG
>JAHQWS010000143.1 GCA_029856295.1 Promethearchaeia archaeon | reverse complement strand
ATTCAATAATATTTGGTCCAGGAGTCGGAACTACAGCCCATGCTGTCGATGAATATGTGGAAATAGAAGATTTCATCAACTGCATAAAAGTATACACGCTTTTTGCATACAATTTCTTAAAATAAAGAAAATTTAATTTTTAAAATAAATACTTATTTATTTTTTTTGAATTATTATTTCTTAAAACACTTTCGATAAGTATCGA
This sequence comes from Promethearchaeia archaeon, assembly GCA_029856295.1. Taxonomy (GTDB): domain Archaea; phylum Asgardarchaeota; class Lokiarchaeia; order Sigyniarchaeales; family SOKP01; genus LW40-45. The sequence goes on along the minus strand of JAHQWS010000143.1, from coordinate 6,184 downwards.
GTAAAAAAAATTGCATGATATCAAACTTGAAGATACAATCCTTTTATTAGATACCTCTAGATCGATGCTAAGAACAGATTTGAAACCTAATCGACTCACAATAGCATTGCTTGCTGCCAAAAACTTTATTCAAACCAAATTTGCGATTGATCCTAAGGATAGAATTTCTATTGTCTGTTTTGGCAAAAATTCTAAAAAATTAATTTCATTTTCTCATGACGAAACACTCTTGATAAAAAATCTAAAAAATGTTCACGTTTCTGGTAAAGGAGTTGTTCATGAAGCAATCGCTCTTTCATTACAAATCATTGTTGAAGAAATGCGAAAACTCGGTGGAAAAGTCAATAGAATTTTCATTATAAGTGATAATAAGTTAAAAACTGATCCTGCTCGAGTGGAGAAGTTAATTAAGATTTCTAAAGGATTAGGGGTCTTTATAGATATATGTCAGATAGGAAAATCACAGGAGACAAGCCAAAATATTTTAAAAAAAATTGCTCAATTAACAAATGGAGAATATGGTTATTTTATTAATGAAAAAGCAATAATAAATTCTGGTAAATCTTATGCTTCCAAAAAGATGATTCAACAAGCACCAGACTTCTATACCCCCCATGTTGAGGAGAAATCACCCCCCTTAGTAAGTGAAATTGCCTTATCCTTAAGAAGGCCTAGCGTCATGGAAATTCGTTTTATGATGAGAAATGGTGGAAGAGAACAAGAAAAATGTCAAATATGCCATTCCATTAAAGCCCCGACTGGATCAGATTTTTATACGGAAGGCAGATACTGTCCAAATTGCGATAGAGGCATGCATTTATCTTGTGCCTTAATGTGGGCGCAAAAATCTGAGCATAAAGAAAATATATTTCGATGCCCATATTGCTATTTTCTACTAAGACTTCCGAAGTCTGCTTCAAAATTGATGAGAGGTAAAGAGGAAGAAACTAAAAAAATTGCTATAATCGATGATGAAGATTACAAAAAAACAAGGATGGTGGAGATTGACGAAAAGGATATTCATCAAATAGATGAGTCATGCACTTATTGTCACAATATTTTTTTAGGTGAATATAAAGTATTCCAGTGCGTAAAGTGCGGATCTTATTATCATGAACCTTGCCTTCAAAAAATCTTTAACGAAATTAAAGCTTGTAGGTTTTGTGGAGCTGAAATTGTCCTTGAAGAATATAAATAAAATTCGAACTATTGAGAAGACTATATCTAAAGCTTATGAGTATTAAATAAACCTTGTTTTTATTTAAAATATTTAAGGGAACGATCGTTTTATTACTAAAAATATGAGTGAGGTAGTTCAATTTGACTGAGAGAGAGAAAATTAGAAATAAATGGGTCGTAACTAGCGCTTGGCCTTATGTGAATGCGATACCTCATTTAGGAAACATGATTGGTAGTGTATTATCTGCGGATGTTTTCGCTAGATTTCTTAGATTGAAGGGTGATGATGTAGTATTCGTTTCAGGTTCAGATGCTCATGGAACACCTGTTGCTGTAGCAGCTAAAAAACAAGATATTCCCGCAAAAGAATTGGCAATGAAAAATCATAAGATTATTAAAAAATTATTCGAACAGTGGAATATTTCATATGATAATTATACTCACACTCACAATCCTACTCATATTGAGTTTGTTCAAGATTTTTATCTCGATGTACAAAAAAATGGTTATGTATTTGAACAAGAAATTAAATCTCCTTACTGTAAACATGATAAGTTATATCTCCCGGATAGATTTGTAGAAGGCATATGTCCACATTGTAAGGATGATAGAGCAAGGGGAGATCAATGTGATGCTTGTCAAAAATTATTAACTCCTCTTGAATTGATTGAACTTAAATGTGCTATATGTGGAAAAACTCCAGAGATTCGAGACACAAAACATTGGTATATGGATTTCCCAAAATTACAAGAACGTCTCGCCGAACTAATTAAGAACAATGAAATTATCCCTCCTAATGCTAGAAAAGTTTGCTTAAATAGTATTTCTGAGGGGCTTCCAGAAAGAGCTATAACGAGAGATTTAGAATGGGGCATTCCAGCTAAGTTCAAAGGTGCAGATGAAAAAACGATATACGTTTGGTTTGAGGCAGTATTAGGTTATGTTTCTGCGGTAAAAGAATGGGCAGAAAAAATTGTGGAGAAACCAGAAAAGTTCGATTATTTTTGGAAAGATCCTAATACTAAAACTGTGTATTTTATTGGAAAGGATAACATCATTTTTCATTTAATTGTCTTTCCCGGATTAATTTTAGCTTATAATGAAAATAAAAAAAAGAAAGAACAATTAGTGCTTCCCTATAATGTCTCTTCAACCGAATTTCTAATGTACGAGAATGATAAATTCTCTAAATCTAGAGGAATCGGTATTTGGATAGATGAAGCTTTAGAATTAGCTCCCTTAGATTATTGGAGGTTCAATTTGTTATACAATAGACCAGAAAAGAGCGATACTTCATTCTTATGGTCCGAATTTGATAATAATATTAAAACACTAAACGATAATATAGGTAATTTTATTCATAGGACACTTACATTTATTAATAAGCAATTTAAAGGAACCATACCAAAAAAAATTGAGTATGATGATATAGATAAGAAATTTATCTCAAATCTAAATACAATTAGCGAAAGAATAGGAAAGTTATTGCATCAATTTAAGCTTAGAAAGGCGTTAAGAGAAATAGTAGCTTTTGCCAAAGAAGGAAATGTTTATCTAAATGATAAAGCTCCATGGCATTTAATAAAGAATAATAAGGAAGCTGCAGGGAATGTTTTTAACATATGTGCACAAGCTGTTTATGCTTTTGGAATTCTCTTAGCACCATTTATTCCAGATACTTCTGAAAAAATCTTAGATTTTTTAAACGTTTCTGAAAAATTAAATCAGCTTTCATGGGATAGCATCAATGAGGATTCCTTAAAAGCAGGACAAAAAATTAAAATTCCAAAACCACTTTTCCAAAAATTAGATATTAATGAAATGCAAGAAAATCTTGAAAAAATAAGAAAAAAGAGAGCAGGAAGAGGTGAAATTGAATTGGTCTCTTATGATGAATTTTCGAAATTAGATATAAGAGTTGCTCTAGTCGAGAAAGTAGAAAAAGTGCCCAAAGCAGATAAATTATTAAAGGTATCTATTGATTTAGGAACTGAGAAAAGAACTTTAGTTGCGGGATTAGCAGAATTTTATGATGCCAAAGATTTAGTAGGGAAAAAAATAATCGTATTGGCAAATTTAGAACCCAGAAAACTAAGAGGAATACTAAGTCAAGGCATGCTTTTAGCTGCTGATGATGGAGAAAACGTGTCATTATTAATTCCAGAAAAGGATATGGCACCTGGTTCGAGAATAAAATAAGCTATACCTTCAAGCTAAAAATAGGATTCAATCGAGCTACCATATCTCCTAAATCTAATTGAATTGTTTTTAATGCTATACTCCTTCCACGATATTCAAATTGTAAATTAGTAACATCTCTCACGATTTTTACTCGTTCTGTATCCGATCGTAATTCACATTCGAAATATCTTTGATCTTTATATTCCATTACCTTCCTAACTTTCTTTATATCTGGAAAACTATAGCCTCCTCCATGAGGTATAATATTAGCGCTTTTCAGTAATTCTAATAATTCTAGTTTTTCTCCTCTTTCAATAAAATCCATATTTTTTAACGTTGTTTCAGAAAGATTTTTTTTCCCTTTAAACAGATATGCTGCGATATCCGCTCTAAGTGTCATTGGAAATATATCACTCCTGATTACATCACTAGTTAAATCTGTACAATTGCTACCCAAATACATATTATTATAATCCTTTAAAAATTGATGGGGTTGATTACAGATAATTTTATAATTATTTCCAAATAGATTATTAGCTATTATTTGTCTTTTCATATTTGAAAATTCTAAAGCTTTCTTGTTAAACTCAAGATATTCTTTTGCCTTATTGCCTAACAAAATATATTGGTTCCCAAAAAGAGTTCTCTCTTCGGTAGCAAAAGTTTTTAAAGTTTTACTCTTATCTATATAAAGCCCAATTCCATATGTATCATCCCTAAATTCGGGAGCTGAGCCATGTACCATGAACATGTAAGGAGGTAAATCTGAGTTTGATAGATTCTTTGTTTTAAAACAGTTAATAAAATGGTTTGAAACTGCATAGTCCCAATTTATTTGAATGTTATCATAGTATAATTTTGTAGACTTTACTTCATCAATTCGTTTTATTATTTCATAGGTATTCGGTAATTCATCTAAACCACCAACAAGAATTCCACAGTGATTTGGCTTGACATTTAAAAATATAAATCTTTCATTTCCGTGCCCCCAATTTAATCTTCCTCCATACCCTAATCCTGAATTCCATCGGAAAGCATTTCTTGAGATAGTTTCATCGGGAGAAGAAATAAAAGTTGCTTTTGGCTCAGCGCCATACTTCTCCAAAATCACATGAAACTGTGCAAGACCATATTTCATATTCGCTTTACACAATTTCGAAGCACCATCATTAATACCAGTAGAGAATATGAATTGTTCTGCTCGCTTTAATAATTCTACTTTTTTTAAATGAGATACTTTCTGAGTAATACGGGTTGAGCCCATTATTCTAATTGTAATTCTTGATGTAATTTATATGATTATGAAAATATTAATATATAATATTAAGGATTATTAATTAATTGAAACGTACTCAAATTCGCTTAAGAAAAGATTATTACTCATAGAATAAAATACAATGAATGAAAAAAATATCGTTTTGTTCGATTACATTAAAAATTCAAGAGTTAAAGGGGAATTTAGTGGCTCTATTATATCTAAATTCAAAGAATATGTTAATTATCTAATTTTTTCGGATAATATTAAAATTTCTGACGATAATGAGATTCAAATCTCCCAAGGGTTAATGGTAGGTTTTGAAAGAGGAGTAAACAAACATTTAGCATTTTCAAAAAAGGATGATTTTATATGGAATGATATTGAGGATTGTCCATTAGAGTATTCTGTGTTGATCCCAAATGAGATTATGGAACAATATGATGAGGGGCAATTCTCCGACGCGTTTCCCTATACAATCACGATGCTTCATACGGCAGGATTATATCAAAAAGATCCTGATGGATTGTCAGTTAATCATTTAGAATTTTTTCAAGGTGAGATATTGAGAAATCCTGTAGGTTTAATTTCCAGAGGAATCTGCGTTGCAGATAGAGTTGTTATAGATCATAGAGGAGATCCTGTTTTTTATGATTCTATTATAGTAGGTCGAGATGAAAATGATGATTTAAGTATAACTTATGAGCCATTAGTCAATATGAAAATGGATGATGACGTATTACGCTTCATTATAATTTTAGGTATTGAAAATCTAAAAGAATAGTAATTCTACAGATGTAAAAATTGCTTATATATGAAAATAAAAAAGCAAAGCTACTCAATATATTGAAAATAGGGATAAATCCTTTCAAAAAATTTGTAGCGACTGGTGAAATTAAAGAAGAGCTCGGATTAGTCAGTTCAAGAAAGAGCTTAATGGAATCTATCATTAACATAATTAAAAACAACGAAAACTTCATATTACCTATTATTGGTGAAGTCGGAACAGGAAAGACGCATTTGTTTTGGAGCTTAAAAAAGAAGCTACATAATCACAATACTTTTTATATTTCATTGGAAAACTATAGGAAGTTTTATTATAGTTTATATTCTGAATATATTGAAGAACTTGGCGTTGAATTCTTAAGAAGTATTGCTAATGAGTTATGTAATGAATGGGGCGCTCTTGAGAGAAAATTTGGATTTTTTCATGTAGCAGACATTAATAAAATACGAACAACTGCTAATAAAAAAATATCAAAAGAATTTGAGGATAAAATTGCATTAAATGATATAATTAATGCAATTACAGCTCACCAATTAGATCCCTATAAAAAATTAGAAGCTGAAAATTGGTTATTAGGTGAACTTATGGATTTTAGGGACTTGGCTCATCTTAATCTTTTATATGACCTTCGTAGAAAATCCTATGCTTTCACCATGTTAAAGATTATAATTGAAAACTCCAAATTAGGAAGTGTCTTGTTTATAGATGATTTTGAGAAAATTATTTCATTAATGAAACCTGAAGAGGGTTCTGAAGAGATCTTTGATCCGAGTTATCTTTAT
>JAHQWS010000142.1 GCA_029856295.1 Promethearchaeia archaeon | reverse complement strand
GATTACATCATTACCATCTATGGATATACCCTTCATGCCGTAGCCTGCTGCACGAAGTGAAAAATCTTTAATGGCAGTTGCATTTCCAGTAGGATTGCTCCATCCGTATAAATTATTTTCTAACATAAAGATTACAGGAAGTTTCCATACTGCAGCAAGGTTCATTGATTCATGTAGCATACCCTGGTTTGCAGCCCCATCACCGAAGAACGTTAGGACAACTTTACCTTCATTTCTCAATTTTGAAGCTAAAGCGACTCCAAGTGCTAATGGACGACCAGCTCCCACAATTCCGTTGGCACCAAGCATATGTTTAGAAAAATCTGCTACATGCATTGATCCACCACGACCCTTGCATATTCCATCCTCCTTTCCGTAGACTTCGGCCATTAATGAATTTAAATCCCCATCTTTAGCAAGAAAATGTCCATGTCCCCTATGCGTTGATGTTGTATAATCATCCTCATAAATTGCAGCACAAGCTCCGACAGCAATGGCTTCTTCGCCTATATAAGTGTGAACTAAAGGAGACTTAATTTTTCCAGCATCTTTAGTAATTCTCTGTTCAAAATCACGAATCAATAACATTTTTTTATATAAGTTGATTAATTCCTCAGGACTCAACTCTTTAGGAAACTCATTACTACTCATTATTTAAATCCTCAGTTTAATAATTTAAGCTCTCAAATTTAATTCTCAATATAACGAAATTGTTATTAAATTTAAATTCATTCGGAAATATTTAATTCTTTCTTTTCATTGATAAATTCAGAAAATATTTTTTAACGGCAATTATACACATTTTTCTTAAAAAATGGGGCTAAGAATTTTATTAATAAATCCAAATAGGATGCAAAATCCTCCCGTTATTCCAATAGGTCTGGAATACTTGACAACATCATTAGAAAAACATGGTCATGATGTTAAAATATTGGATTTATGTTTTACAGCCTTTCCTTTAGATAAATTGGAAAATCACCTTAATTCAGAAATATATGATATAGTGGGGCTCTCTATTCGAAATATTGATTCATGTATTTATTTCAATAACGAGTTTTATTTGCCAAAATTCAAAAAATTAATTGATTGTGTGAGGCAACATGAAATTCCAATAATCCTGGGAGGAGCAGGTTTTTCTGCTATGCCAAATGAAATATTGGAATATCTTCAAGCTGATTATGGTATTATTGGTCCTGGTGAACGAGCTTTTCCAAAATTTTTAGAATCATGGCAAGCAGGTCAGTTAGAAAACAATATTATTAATGGCTGGAATTATGGATTAGATGATGATTTAATACATATAAGAGCTAAAAAAGTAAATTATCAGCAATACTATTCTAATGAGGGAATAGTTGGCTTTTCTACCCATGTGGGCTGCCGAAATCAATGTCCTTATTGTATAGAAGCAAGTACTAAAGTTTCATTTAGAAAAGTAACAAATATATTAGGTGAAATAGAAAATTTAGTAAATCTCGGTTATACACATTTTCATTTATGCGATAGTGAATTTAATTCAGATCTTAATTTTTCCATAGATTTTTGTAATGCATTGGCTAAAAAATCCTTGCCCTTGAAATGGACGCTATATATGAAGCCTTTTCCATATAACGAGAGTTTATTTCAGTTATTGCATGAGTCTAATGCGTATTTAATAACAATTTCAGTTGATAGCGATAAAATAACTCAAACGCTCAATAATTATTCTTACGTTGATCTGGCTAAAATCATAAATTATTGTAATAAATATAAAATTGAGTTAGCAATTGATTTGTTGACAGGGTATCCTTATGAGACGATCGATTCTACTATGGAAATGTTAAATTTTTTTCAAGAGAATCGTCCTAAAACAGTTGGGATTAGTTTCTATTATCGTATATATAAAAATACACCTCTAAAAAAATCGATTAGAAATGACCCTACCCTACAAAGAAAATTAACAAGAGCGTATTCAGAGAAAGAAAATTTTTTGGAGCCTATTTTTTTTAGCCAGTATGAACAGAAAGATTTAGAAGAGATAATTGCTGGTGATGACCTTTTCAGGATTGCCGGGATTGAACCTGGAGTCAATTATCAGCTATAAAAATTCTTTTTTTTTTGAAATTATTAAGATCTGTCAATTAGATTAAAATTTTTAAATAGATATAAAATATTATTATAAAATAGAGGTTTAAAAAAATGCCAATTGTCCATGTAAATGTTTGGAAAGGTTTTGGAGAAGATAGAGTGAAAATCCTAATACAAAAAATAACTCAAGCGTTCGTGGATTTGGGAGTCCCTCAGCACGCTGTAGAAATAGTTGTGCATGAAATTCCCAAAACACATTGGGGTATTGGAGGAGACCCCGCTTCTGAAAGATTACCAGAGACAGGACCAAAATAGAAAAATTACAATTTTTCTCCTTTCATTTCTTCTTCGTATTTCTTTCTACGCTCCGTTAGATATGCTGGTATAGGCACATCCCACCAACCAACCGCTGGTGATCCAGTGAAGGGAAATTCTCTTTGTACTTCAATCTCAATAACAGCAGGTTTACGTGATTTTGCTGCTCTTTCTAAAGCAGGTATTATCTCTTCTTTCTTAGAGATCTTCTCAGCATAGCAACCAAAAGCTTCCCCTATTTTAGCAAAATCAGGAGAATAAGAATTTCCATCTTTATCTTCAAAAGCAGTTCCATAACCTCTATCCTCTCCAAAAGCAGCTTGCTGTAAATCTTTAATTGCAATCCACCCATGATTATTTAATACAATAAAAAAGATATTGGAAAGTCCCAGTTGAACGGCGACTGAGAGTTCAGAAATCGTCATCATAAAATCTCCATCACCAACCAAACCTACGACCTGTCGATTAGGTTTGCCAATATCTATTGATCCTAACTTAGCTCCGATAGCCGCAGGAACAGTATAACCCATAGCAGAAAAACCTCCAGCAGTAATACATGTTCTTGGCTCATAAAATTCTAATTCTTGTAGCATTTGAGCTTGTACATTTCCAGAACTAGTCACAATTACAGCATCTTTATCAAAGAATTTTCGAATTTCTTTTAGTACAGGAGAAATCATAACAGGAACTTTAGTATCATCTGTATGTTCAGCAAGAAACTCAAACCATTTCTTTTTGTCTTCTTGCATCTCTTTAAAATAATCGGTTTTTACATAATCCTTTGAAAAACCTTGTGCATTTAACTCTTCAATAATTTGGTTCAGACATGCTTTAGCGTCTCCAAAAATTCCTATTGAAACGGGGTAATTTTTACCTATTTCGTGGGGGTCTATATCAATTTGGATTAGTTTTGTTGGCGGAATTGAGAAGCTAACTCCATCCTTATAAGAAGCTGCAGTTTCATCAGCAAATCTACATCCGAGCGCTAAAATGACATCGGCTTTAGAAGTCATATTTAAACCTATCGTGGTCCCTTTAGAACCGGCAGACCAACAGTAGAGGGGATGATCATTAGGGATTACATCTTTTCCCATCATTGTGACAACAACAGCAGCTCCAATAGTTTCAGCCAATTTCTGAACTTCATTAGTGGCTTCGGCTGTAATTACACCACCACCTATGAACAATACGGGTCTTTTTGCTTCCTTTAAAATTTCTGCTGCCTGTTTAATTAATTCGGGATCTCCTAAAACTCTTCCAGTTGATCTTCTTTCTAAAGGCTCGGGTATTTCAGTTTCAATTGCTTCAGCCTGCACATCTATAGGTAAATCAATCACTACAGGCCCCCGCCTTCCAGTCATCATTTGGTTAAAAGCACGCTGCATTATCGTAGGCAATTGGCTAACTGATGATACCTGCCAGTTGCGTTTAACAATCGGTTCTAATATTCTGGGCATATCGGAATCTCTTGTTCGCTCTATTTCTTGTAAGACGCCCTTACCACGCATATGCACATGAGTATCTCCATTAATTACAAGTACGGGCATTGAATCCACATATGCATCAGCTAAACCAATCGCAGTATTTATTGCACCAGGACCAATTGAAGTAAAGACCATTAATGGCTTTCCTGTTATACGATAATACCCTACTGCACAATGAACACCAGACATTTCTTGCTTTGGCTGAATCAATTGAATTTTGTCTTTATAGCGATATAAAGCATCTGTTAAAGGTAGACACCCATGGCCCGGAATGCCAAGAACATATTTAACTCCTTCTTTTATAAGATATTTTACAATTATTTCACTTCCAGTATATATAGCCATGATAAACAGTCAAAAACAGTTTTTTTGATTAATTAAAAATATGAAAGGAGAATTTAAAACTTTAATAATTGTAATAAGATTATTTTGGGATCTTATTAAAAAAATAGTGGATATACTTTCGAAAAGTTATAATTTGTGTAATGATTTATGGTCGTATAAATTTGTTAATTATTTTCACTTTCTTTTTCAAATTCCTTTTTTAGATTATCTATTAGATTATCAACAAAGGAATCAGTCGGACATTTACCATCCATATTTTGTGTCGAACCTTTTAAATGGTCATGATGTTCGCAACCGCAATCCTCGGCATGTTTTTTTTTATTACTCATTAATTCAATAATAGAATCGATAATTATTAAATTTTAAGATTAAAAAGAAATAATAGAGAGTTTACTACTAATCTAACACCTATGATCGTGAGCAATATCAGGACCAACAACTTAAACTTCTTTATTGGAATTTTAGGGGTTAACCAATGACCAATCTTAGTTACTGCATAAGTAATAACGATTCCAATTAAGAAGAAGGCAATTAATTCAACTGGAAATAAGTCATACGATACATAAATTATTAATCTAAACGAGCTGATGATGATGGCAATCAGAGCAAAGTTGCCTATAAAACTTTCACGTTCATGGCCCCGTTTTTCTAATAATGCCACATTTATTGGGCCTGGAGTGCCAATTAAACCACCAACAAATCCATATAGAAAAGCTCCAGGGTAAAAGATTAAATTTGGTACTATATTCAATTGAGATTCAGTTAGAAGTGAGTTATCTATTGAGGTTTCATCATTTTCTTTTTGTAAATCTCTGAGTTTAGTGATAATGAAAACTATTATAAAAAGGCCAAGGGAAAGTTCGACTACATGAATTGGCGCTATAATTAAAAGTAGGGCTCCTATGATAACACCAGTGATGCCTGGTGCTAGAAATTTTTTAACTAGGGCCACATCAAAATACTGCTTATATTTAATAGTATTAAAAATGGATAATATAAATGACCAAAATCCCATTAAAACGATGGCTATATGAATATCCAAAAAAATAGCTGCTACAGGAATGAAAATTAAAGAGTCACCAAATCCTAACGTTGATCCGACAAGAATAGCAAAAGCTAAGATAAGTAAAATAAAAATATATTCTTCCATGAGCTAACAATTCTAAAAAATGAAGGATTTTTAAATAATTTTAGCAAAAATATCCTTTGCTTGTTGATAAGAAGGATTATCTTTTGAAAGCTCAAGTAGGTTTCCATCCATAAGATTTATCTTACTAATTTCATCGTTATTAGATATAAAACCTAATAGTTTAACATTTTCTTTTTTCATTTTTTGAACTTCTTCATCTAAAACCACCTTTAAATCGTCAGGGAATCGATTTCCGAGTATCCAAATATTTTCAAATTTTAATTGTAACTCATCTGTAATTTCGAGAATACGTTTCATGGTATGAATTCCCATTTTTGAAGGATCAGTTACAATCACTAAATCAGTTACATCTCTTCCAGTTTTACGCGCAAAATGTTCTAATCCAGCTGGAGAATCTAATAACGTGATGTCATAGTTTTTAGATAAGCTATCTATTACCTTTTTTAGTACATCATTAATGAAACAATAGCATCCCTCGCCCTCCTGGCGACCCATCTCTAATAGATCAAATTCATCCATTTCGATAAGACAACTAAACACATCGGATTCAATTAATTGATTTTTTGGAGTGTTTGGTGATACTTTAAATCCTTGAATTTTATCTTTTAACAATTTCATTTTTCCTCCAATTGTATCGCAGAATTTTATTTCTTCACCAATCACATCTGCCACATTTGCATCAGGATCAGAATCTATAACTAAAAGATCTTTAGCTTTTCTATTATCAATAATATATTTTAAGCATAACACTAAACTTGTGGTTTTACCAACACCACCTTTTCCAGAAAATGCAATTATTTTATTCAAATTAAAATCAACTCAACTTAATTTCTTAATCTTATGTTAAGGAAATGGAGTAAGGATTAAAAATTTATCATCCATAATTTAAAAGATAATTGTCGAATCTAATAAGAAATTAGAATTTTAATATTAAAGAAGTTAATAATTAATAAATAATCAAGGATATGTTGAATCAACGTCTCTCTCTAACGGCCAGGAGAACGGCCAGGAGAACGGCCAGGAGAACGGCCAGGAGAACGGCCAGGAGAACGGCCAGAAGAACGGCTAGAAGAG
>JAHQWS010000141.1 GCA_029856295.1 Promethearchaeia archaeon | reverse complement strand
GACGTAAAAGAAAAAATATATGATATTATGATTCAAATTTTAAAATTTGATAAAAAATCATTAACAGAAATTAACCAAAACATTAATTAACATGAGTTTACAATATTTTTTAAATTTATTACGGGACATAATTAAAAAATTTCAAGATATTGCCAAAGATCACATATTTAATTTAGGGAAATTTAGAGTAACAATCATTAATCTTGATAATCAAGTAGAAGAAACGACTATTTCTATGGGACTTTATTACTTAAGAAATACAATCAAGGAAATGCTAAAATCCAAAATTAAACTAAAAGATTTTAATAAATTACAACAAAGTATTAAAAAGATTTTTCAAAAATTTATTGATACTAACGAATTAATTAATTTCAATAAAGGAGAAGATTTATTTAAAAAATTAAATGAAAATGATTCTATATCACCTTTTAAACTTTTATTTTGCGATTTTTTCCATGAAAAAATTAAGATAGATGTGTTTAAAGACAAATGTAATGAATTAAAAGAAAGTATAAGTAATTTTAATAGTTTTAAAGAAAAATTTAAAGAGCTTTATTCTAAAATTCGATATTTTGAGACGTTAAGGGAAAAATTTGAAGAATATCAAAAGATCTTAAATGCCGGGGATTTAAAAATGATTAATGAAGAAAATTTGGAAGATTTTAGACTCTTTCGCAGTTTTTTTCCTTTAAACGTGAACTCTGAATATTTAATAGATATAAAAAATAGAACCATTATTAAAATATAATAATTGAGATCATGGAATCAAAAGAAATTATAGAATTACTATCAAAAAAAATAGAAGTAAATAGTTATATCAATATTTCAGAATTTTTAGAGAACAATAATTTAAAAAACATTAAAATAAAGGATTTAATTAAAGAAATCGAGAGAAATTATAATACGAAATTAATTTTGGATTCAAAAAATACAGAAGTTTATTCATACGAGCTAGTTTATAATTATTTTAAATTAGTATTATTCAAGTCTTTAGAAACGGGAAATGATATAGATCTCAGTTCTGATGATTTTAAAGCATTTAAACCAGATGATTTGATCCGGATTTTTAGCGTAATCGATTCTGAATTTTTTAATTACTTATTAGATAACATTCACTAATAAACTACTAGAAACTTCTTTATTAATTTAGCAAGGGTAATTCAAGCAATGACACTCGCTATTGTACATGAACTGACAGGTTTTGTTGAGGGATCAGATACGCAGAAACCGTTGGCCTTAATTGGAATAAGGCTTCACTTAGGATTAATACCTGGAATATTTCTAACCATTGGATTGCTAATCTTTTGGAAGAATTACGATATAACTCCAGAAAAGGCAAACCTGATTAAAAACCAATTACGAGAATTGAAAATATAAATATGAGGTAAATCATTAAGGAGAATCTATTCAATTCTGGTCAAGTTTATTAGAAGCTTTTGCTTCTGATAATATATAAATACTATTTTTTTATAATTTTTTTCTCTCTAAAATTAAATAACAAAAAAGAGGTGTAATAAATGGAAATAAAAGCAGGTTTTTCAAAGCGAGATATTACTCCTGATTTACATGGGGATTTTGGTGATTTTTATATAGCAGGTTTTGCTACAATGGAAGCTCCTAAAGTTACTGGTATTCATGACCCAATTTTCGCTCGTGTTATGGTCCTATCTGATGGAAATACTAAAATCGCCTTAATCTCACTCGAAGTCGTAGGCATACTCATAGATTTCGGGAATCAAGTAAGATATCGTCTTGAAGCTTATGATTTTTTACCGAAAAATGTGTTCGTATTCGCAACTCATACACATGCAGGTTCAGACACATTAGGCTTATATGGACCCCTCATTGGCATTTCTGGTATAAATAAACGGTATATTCTATTTATGATCGATATGATTGTTGAAGCTGCATGCGAAGCGGAAAAGAATATGGTTCCTGTAGATATTTATCATGCCTACTCAACCCGAAATGATCTTATTGAAAATTATAGAAATCCAGAGATGATAGACGGGAGTCTTCATCTTGTAAAGTTCAAGTCTGGAGAATCAATTATAGGGGTCTTTTGGACATTCACAGCGCAACCAGAGATGACAAATCGAGCAAATACTGAAATTTCAGCAGATTATCCTGGTCTCGTGAGTGGAATGATTGAGAAAGAATTTGGAGGTGTTGCTCTTTATGCGATGGGATTAGGTGGGGCACAATCTCCTATTTATTGCGAACATGGCTACGAGAAATTGAATATTTATGCTGATGAACTGTATAAAGAAATTAAAAAAATATTTAACGATGATAAGAAATTAGAAACATCTAATATTGAGGTTCGATATAGAAACGTTCTTTTACCCCTAACGAATGCTAATTTCAAATTCTTATTTGATATCGGATTTTTCGATCGGGAATTGGTCGAAGGAAACGTTTCTACGGTAATAAGTAAGGTACGCATTGGAAATTTGCATTTTGTTAATATTCCGGGTGAACCTTTTCCAGGATTACTTGGTCCTCTCTTTGAAAAATATGGGAAAAAGGGAGATATATTTATGGTAATTAGCGATGTAGAGGAGCTGTTAGGATATTTTATTCCTTTAGATGAATACAAGTTAAAACCTATGGAATTTACATTTAGTCCTTTTGAATGGGCGGATGACTCAGAAGCCACAGAATTCAAGGAAAATTTAGAAAAACCACAGCAGTTTATAGGGCACGAGCTTGAAGCGCTTAGCTATGAAGCAGCAGAGGTTGTGAGAAAAACAGTAAAAGAATTACTTGTTTATAAAACAGTATTAGCCATTGGAACTCATGCTGACGATCTTACTATTTGGTCAGGTGGTACTCTTAAAAAATTATCAAGTGAGGGCAATAAATTGATCTGCGTCAGAATCACAGACGATTACTGGGACTGCGTAGGTATTACTGCAGAACAAGGATTTAAGAGAAATAGAAAAGAAGTAGAAAGGGCATATAAAAGATTGGGGGCTGAGGAAATTGTCCATTTGGATTATCCTACAGATACTTTAGTCGGGGTTGATTATATGGAATTACGGAAGAAATTGATTTATTTGATAAGAAAATACAAACCCGACATTGTAGTTTCCTTCGATTTAAACGGAACAGATGAAGAAAATATGGATCATGTCATCACTGCACAAGCAGTTAACGAGGCGTGCTGGCAGAGCTCCTTTGATTTATGCTATCCGGAACATTTTGATGAGGGATTAGGAATTCACGCAGTTGGAGAACGATATTTATTTGCCCGCAACCCAACGGTACTAAATTTCCACGTAGACATAACTGATTTTATCGATGATAAAATACAAGCTATCTCCGAACAGAGAACCGTTCTTAAAAACTTCTTCAACCAATATAAGCTATTAGCACGTGCTAACCGATTATACATTGAATTATTAGAGGAGGATGTGCCAAATGCCATTAGAGTGAATCTCCTTGTCAAATATGTATGGGGTGAAATCGGAAGAAAATATGGAGTAAAATTTGCGGAGGAATATAATCGAGTTGGAGCGGGATTTTTAGAAGATCTTGCTTCTGACTAAATTTTCGACATCCATCGAAAGATAAATTTTTTACTAATTTTTATTTTAATATCTTCCTTATTTTATTTATGGTTGTTAAACCAAATTTTGGCAAGTGGCTTTCGGTTGATACCTTAGATTCAATAGACAAGTATGTTCTCATTACTATGCAAGAACCATGGGAAATTATTGAAAATAAGATCTCTAATAAGCCCGCATATTTGGAATTTAATTACGATATGTCAGGAGATAACTTAGAAAAATTATACAATAGTTTTGAACCATTTATTACGGATAGTTATGCCATTGTGGGTTTAGGTGGGGGTACTGCGTGTGATACCGCAAAGTTCTTAGCTTGGAAATTTAAAGAGGAATTTAACTTTAATTTGGAATTATATCTTATACCATCAATTATTTCTGTAGATGCATTTTTATGTTCTTCGATTGCTGTCCGAGTCGATAATAAGGTTAACTATATTGGGGAAAGTAATCCAAAGGATATCATTATCGATTTTGACTTAATTAGTGAGGCTCCTAAGTTTCTAAATAGAGCGGGCGTTTCAGATACGATATCAATCACGTCAGCGTTAGGAGATTGGTTAATAGCAAGAGATGAAATAAATGAACGATTCGACCAAACTGTATTTAATAGGGCAAAATCAATAGCAAATGAGTTAATAAATGCCAGTAATGAAATTAGTAATGTTACTGAGAATGGGATAAAAGCCTTAGTGAATGGTTTTTATGAAGAAGTATTACTATGTGAAGATTGGGGCAATGCAAGACCAGAAGAAGGAAGTGAACACTTTCTGGCATATTGTTTAGAGTCAATTACTCACGAGCATTACATCCACGGAAACTTGATAGGAATGAACATTTTAATAAGTCTCTACTTGCAAGATCAATATGCTCAGTTCTCTTTGGACCAAGTAACACAATTTTTTGAAGATATCCAGTTGAATTTCACTGCAGAAAGTCTAAAGATTTCCTATAACAATTTGAAAACTGCACTAAAACAAGTTAAAACATATGTTATTGACGAGCAGTTATTTTATTCGATATACAATTCTCCAAAATTAGTATTAAACAACGAAAAAATTGAGGAAATACTCAGATTTATGAAATTTATGTGAATGTTTCAGTAATAAAAGGCAAAAGAGTATGAAAAAAAAGATTGAGAATAAATTCTCGATTCATTAAATATAATTGAATTGCAAAATTTTAAGACAATTCTACAAACCTAATTTTGCTAATTTTTCTTTATTAATCGCGACTTTATCAGGTGTCAAATTATAGAATTTCCATAGGATCAAACCTGCCACAAATATAAAAATCATTGGAAGTAAGGCAAAATGGATTCTAATCCCTAGTATCGCAGAATCAGGCTGAGCTTCTGGTCCTGCACCTTCGACAAATCCCGTTAATATATGGACAACAGCAAAACAAACGGCTTGCACAATCATTGCCATACGGCTAAAAAATGTCTGAATACCGATATAAATTCCTTCTTCTCTTTTTTCAGTTATGATAACCGATTCATCAATTACATCACCAAGTGTGGGATCAATCATGACCCAAAATCCTCCGAGCCCCATACCCCAGAATAAAATCATGAGAACCATTACATAGTAATCTTGTATAAAGAAAAGAATTCCAGTGAGTATCGTCATAATAAACGCTGCATACATATAAGTTTTACGATTATCATTAGTTTTATGAGCAACTTTAATCCATATAGGGATAGAGCAAAACGATCCTATGAGAAACGCTCCCATAATTAGAGTTATTGAGCTCGCTTCCATTTCAAATACAAATCTTACCAAATATGGGAGAGAAGCAACTATCATCATCACTAATGAGCGATAAAAGATATAAGCAAAAATGAACGCTACGAAATTTTTCTGTTTTAAACACACTTTTAAAGTTTTAAAGAACGACGCTTTTTCTTCTCCTTCTTCACATTTTTCCAAATAACAATCTATCCTCACCTGATCTTCTCGCGCTCCAGGAATGGCCAATGACAGAGCTATCAAGCATACAATGAGAACGACCCCTGACTGCATTGCATATGTCGATCTATCACCAAATACGATAAATAATGGAGGCACAATCGCCCCTAACGCTACACCAAAAGTACCTACTAGAGTACTTAATCCGGCAGCATTTCTGCGTTCGTCCACAGCACGAAATTTATCCGGAAAAATAGAATAAAAACTAACATTGAAAATTGAAGCAAATGTGTCGTATAAACAAGTGGTAACAACCAACCACGCAAAAAGTATCCACATCCCAGAAACAGGATCAACATCTGGAGGTATAAAGAGTAAAACATATGTAATAATCCATGGAATTCCCCCTATAAATACAAACGGAAATCGTCTACCCCATTTTTTAGTGAATTTAAAAGGACGGTCTATAAGATATCCAATGAAAGGATCGTTGACCGCGTTCCAAATAGCAAAGATAATATAACCAAAAGCAGTTAACCAAGCAGCTAAGCCGAGTTCGCTTTCGTAATAAAAATACACGAATGCACCAAACGCCATGTTTAAGAATTCAAACACAAATTTTCCGAATCCATAGGAAACCATATTTGTCTTAGAATGTAGAATTTCTGCATTATTTTTTTCCATATTAATTACCTTTTAATTTTAAATATAGAATTTGATATTGTTTCATAAATATTCGTTAAATCGATTTATATACTTAACTCATCTATGGGGGATCTCAAAAAAAAATAAAGAATTTAAAATTTAATATAAAGAATTAGAGGCACATTTCTTTTATCTTTAATTGATTCGCATTTACTTTTTCGGGTGTCAAGTCGTAAAACTTCCAGAAAATAATAACTCCAATCAAAAGTGCGAAAAAAGGAACGACCGCAAAATGTATTCTAATTCCTACAATTGCTTGAGCAGATTGTGTCTCTGAGCCCTCAACGAATCCGGTGAGTAAATGCACAACGGAAAAACTTATTGCT
>JAHQWS010000140.1 GCA_029856295.1 Promethearchaeia archaeon | reverse complement strand
ATAATATGGGTTATAACGAAGATTTTAAAAAAGTACTTTTAGCGGAACCTCATGCATTACTGGGAAAGAAAGGAATTACAAATGAGTTCATAAATCATGTAATTAAATTATTAAAGAAATATAAAATTGTAAAAATCAAAGCATTAAAATCAGTTGCTAATAAAGAAAATATAAGGGAAATTGCTAACCAGATTGCAAATTCAACGAGTTCTCATTTATTAGATGTGAGAGGGAAAATATTCATTATTTCTAAAAAACCTATTAAGAGAAAAATTTAATAAAATGCCCCCTAAAAATATCATTAAAAGCATTGCTATATCTCGTATGCATTTTCTATTTGAAAGGGCTCACGAAATCTTTCCCGAAAACAAAGAATTGGCCAATAGATACGTATATTTAGCGAGAAGATACGCTCAACGAGCAAAAATTCAAATACCTCTCATTTGGAAAAAACGAATTTGTCATAAATGCAAAAAATTCCTATATCCTGGCATAAATTGCCAAATAAGAATGCAATCTCGAAAAGGTAAAGGTTCTCATGTTTCTATAACTTGTTTCGAGTGTAATAAAATTACCAGATATTATATTAAGACAAAATCATAAAAAAGGGTTTTAAAATAATGCCTTTAGTATTAATTTTAGTTGAAACTGGTTTAGAATTAATTCCAAATCAAATCAGAACTCATCCCGCTGTAAAAAAAAATATAAATAATAAATTATATTCTTCTCAACTTCTAGATAATGCCATTCATCATTCTGCAATGAAAAAACTAAAAAATTTCGAAAAAAGAGGGAGACCAGATATAGCACATATATGTATACTTAATGCTCTAGGTTCCCCTTTAAATAAAAGCGGATACCTCGATTTATTTATCCATACCGCAAATAATAAAATTTTTAATATCAAATCTGAAATTAGAATAAATAGGAATTTTAATAGGTTTAAAGGTTTAATGGCAAAATTATTGATAGATGGAGAGATTAAATTAAGTAATAATTCATCAATAATACCATTTGACGGCAATTTAAAAGATCTTACAAAACAGTTTAGCGACGCTGAAATTTTATTATTTTCAAGCAAGGGAAAGTTGGTGAAAGATTATAGTAATATATTTACTGCTGATATATCTAAAAATTACATTGTCATTATTGGAGGTTTCCAGAAAGGTACTTTTTCAAATGAGGTTTTAAAACTGTCCAATAATATCATTTCCATTTCTAAAAATTCATTAGACGCTAGTATAGTAGTAAGCAGAATTATTACTTTTTACGAATTAATTCATAAAATAATATAAAAAAAGTTAAAAGAAATCAATCACTTGGATAATCACTTATTTTAAAAATATAAAAGCGCGCTCTTAGTATAGTGGTTAGAATCTCGGGTTTCCAACCCGAGGACCCGGGAGAATTCTCCATATCGGAGTTATCCGGGACTTCAATTCCCGGAGGGCGCATTCTTATACATGCTAAAGTTTTTTGAAGAATATTATCTTTTCTTTTTAAAAATTTTATTAATATTTGCAAACAAAAAAGTATAAATGTATGAATTTTTATAATTTTTTCAAAAGCGCTCTGAACAAGCTTCATCAACCATTATTGCTTTCATCCTTTTTTTGGGGCGTTTTTTTTTATTTCACTTTTTTAAAATCATTATATTTTAAGTTTTTAAATGTTATTACGGTGAGAACAACTATATCTTATAATAAAAACAATTAAATTTCGCTACTTTTTCCATTAATTGGAAAAAACACTCGTTCATTTTGCTTTCATCCTAAAATTTTTCACGCTTATCTCACGGGTGTTTTTTCCTTTTTAGCTAACAAGAAATGCATTCCATACATTTTCGTCATTTTAATCTGTTAAAAATAAAAAATTGCCTTCCTTCATTGATTTTAATAAACAAATTAAAAAATCTTCCACCAAATTTAATATAACAGGCGCTCAATAATGATAAAATACAAAGAAAAAGAATTTAAAACCGCGATTAATAAGTTAAAATTTCCAGATTCTTGGTTTTGGGCTCGTTATACTATAAATCCTTATTCGGGGTGTGAACATGCATGTATTTATTGTGATGCTAGAAGCCAGCGTTATTATTTAGAAGATTTTGAAAATGAGGTTCTAATTAAAACTGCTATTGATAGGAAATTAGAACTGAGAATTAAACACGCAAGGAAATTATTACCTGATGTAGTTGGAGCAGGAGGAGTAAATGATGCTTACCAACCGTGTGAAAAGAAGGTTGAAAATACTCGAAATGTATTGCGGGTTTTAGCAAAATATAAATATCCAGTAAATATTGCTACGAAATCTGATTTAATTACTAAAGATATTAATCTTTTTAAAGAAATTGCACAACAAACATGGTGTACTATTGGTTTCTCGATTACTACAATTGATGAAGATCTGGCAAAATTTTTAGAACCATTCTCTTCGACTCCTTCTAAGCGATTAGAGGCTTTAAAAACCATCAAAAATCAAGCCCCTAACGTTCAAGTTGGTACTTATTTCATGCCAATCATTCCCTTTTTGGAGGATAATGATGAAAATCTGAAGGAAGTAATTAAAAAGTCTAAGAATGCAGGAGCCGATTTTATATTATTTTCTCCGGGATTGACGATGAGGGATTTACAAGCAGAATATTTCATTAAAAAGCTTAAAGATAGTAAATACAAAAACATAGTTCATCCTCTATTAGATCTGTATAAAGGTCAAATATATCCTCCCGCTGATTATGCTCAAAAAATGTATCCAATTCTATTAAGTTATTGTGATAAATATAAAATATCTATAAGGGTAAAAAGATGGATCCCATCTGATTATCGAAAATGGAACTATAAAATTTCAGAACTATTATTAAATAAAGAATATATCGATGCAATAAAAACCGGGAAATCTAATAAAACTATGATGTGGGCAGGTTTAAACCTAAACAACTTGGAAGAATCAATTTTAGATGTCTATAAAAGAGGGGAATTATTAAAATTGAAGAATTTTAATGAAAAAATTGTGGAGTTTGTTAAACCTTTTATTGAAAAAAGTAAAAATTTAAAGCGAAAAACAGGTTTGGATGATTTTTTATAATTGATAATTTAGTTAATAAAAATTAAATAAGTAAGTATGGAAAAAAGCAAAGTTTATGTTATAAAACGACAATCTAATGAAACAAACCAGGAAGTTGTGCTAAGAACTCTTAAAATGATACCATTAAAGAATTATATTAATAATTCTGAGAGTTCAATATTGATTAATCCAAACTGGGTGACCTCAGATCATTCTAAAACAGGGAATGTAACATCAACTGACACTCTCGAGGGTATCGTATTATATTTAATTGAAGAAGCAAAAATATCTCCGGAAAAATTGAAAGTGGCCGATGGTGGAAGCTATTCAACTGATATAGCCATGAAAACTAACAACATGTTCAAATTACAGCAATATGGTGTACAAGTTTTCAATTTAAATAATGATACACTGGTAAATAATATAAAAATCCCGAACTATTTTGCATTAAATTCCGTGAATATTGCTAAAACAGCTATGGATGCGAGCTGTATTATTTCTGTTCCCTCCTTGAAAACACATAATATGGCGAAAACAACTCTCACTCTTAAAAATATGATGGGAACTATTTCACCAAAAGGAATAATGCACTCTAATCTCCATCAGAAAATCGCAGATTTAGCTTCAGTTCTTAGGAAAAAAATGAAATTTCAAATAATTGATGGAATAATAGGCTCAAAAGGTTCCGAACTAGGTGGTAAACCTGTAAAAATGGATTTAATTATTGCTGGAAAAGATCCCGTAGCTGTTGACAGAGTTGGAAGCGAAATTATAGGATATGGTATAGATAAAGTAAAATATCTAAAATATTGTGAGAAAAAAGGTCTAGGAATAGCAGATTTAGAAAACATTGAAATAATTGGAAATTCCATTGAAGAGGTTTTTCATAAATTTTAAATCTATATTATACAAATGTAGGCGGCTTATTAGTTTTAGTAAAGACAGAAACCTTATTTAATAAACATCCCGTTTTAAGACTAGTGGATGAGAAAAATCATATATATAAAATACTATTAGGAGTCATTAGTAGCTAATTTTTCGAATTTCTTAAATTAAGTTAAGAGTTTTTACTTAAAAAACTTGAATTCACTTAGAAAATAAATCATTCGCAATGATTTCAGTAGGGTTAAATATATCTGTATCGCCCTTCCAATTTGTTAAGACATTACGATATAGAGTCTCAAATTTTTCTACAAACTCTTTTAAAACAATCTTGGGAAAATTTAATTCTTCAGAAGTATATAATACGCCTGAAACTATCTTGCCCGGATAAATAATTACATTTTCACCTTTCTTTTTAATGACCGAAATTTCTTTACGTCTCTCACCCGGTTCAGTTAATCCCTGAAGCATTATATTTATACTAGCAATAGCCGCAGATATTAAGTTTTCGTCCATTAACTTCTTTTTTTCGCTGAAATCTTTATAGTATAAACAAATTCCTGCGGTATCTACTAAATATATTGCTTTAATTTTATCTTGCCAGTCAAATTCATTAAAAGGAGGTAAGTTCAGGAAAAAATAAGAAAGAATTACAACAGAAATTAACTGAAGAATAGCTCCGATCATTCTACCCTCAAGCCCATAAATCTCTATTAACGCATCAGTCGTTAGTAAAAATCCGATCAACATGAAAGCAAGGCCGCCAAATAAGATCAACCCTTTTGTTTTTAATTTCTTTATGAATTTGACCAAGTAAACCATAAAATATGAGAGAAAACCAATCCAAAATACGTATGTTACAGGCTGAGTCATCGTGATATCGATAAGAAATAAGATTAGAAATAGTATAACACAAATAGAAAATATGATAGTAAACAAATATCTTTTAAAAAGAAAGATATCATACTTTTCCACACATAAGAGTAAAAAAAATCCTGCTATCATCATTGTAAAATAGCCAAAATTTAGAAATAATGCTCTGCCACTGCCTTGGTTCCATATAAGAAAAGGTGATACAATCTCATCGGAAGCATAATAATCTCCTATAATAAAAAAAAACCACATAAGCGAAAAACCAAAAAAAATAAAGAAATATCCAAGATCTTGTAAATTTCTAAAGTTTTTTTCCTGTTTAAAATATCGAAATAAAAAAATGAGACTTATTTCAAACCCAGTAATTATATAAATCCATTCCATTATTAGCAATGGCAATCTTATAGGACCCGTAATGGGAAATTCTAAAAATATCATTTAATTACCCTCTAATATAATAAATCTTCAATTATAACATCAAAACTTCCAAAAAGCTGTTCTTCACTTCCCTTCAAGCTGTCAAGTTCTCTTAGGATTTCTTTATAAAAAGACTCAAATTGGCTTTTAATAGATTTTAAAAAATAAATGTTACTTTTTAAATCCTTTTTTACAACTAAGGCATAAATTATCTGAGATGAGATACCAGAACTATACTCTAATAAAATTAATGAATCAGCTTGTTTAATTTTATTAATTTTTTCTCCCCGAGTATTAGTTATTGCAGAGAGAACGATGTCGATGCCTATAATTCCAACAGAAAAGAGCTGTTCATAATCTTTTTGTGTATGTTCCGATTTTATTTTAGAAAAATCGTGGCTGTATAAACAAACATTATTTTTTTCGTTGATTATAAATAGCTTCAATATATTTCCTTCCCACTTAAAACCGTAGAAAGCAGGAAATGTATATAGACCAACTAAGGTTAATATAAAACCAACGAATACCAATGTAAATCCTATAGAAAATATTATAAGTATGTACTCTGAAGGAATAAAACCTGCAATAATCTCTAAAATAGAAATTAGGGATACTATACTCAATAGATTTCCAACAAATATCAGGATTACTCCATATGATAAAATTAACTTGTTTAAAGGAAGTCCCTCATGCTTAACTTTTAAATATCGATAAAAAATATAAATACTTAGCTGAATACCTAAAATTAGTGTTGTTAAGTATAACAAAAATTGTATTTCTTCAATGATAGCCAATTGATAAAGCATATCTTAAACCCCAATCGATACTGTATATAAAATGAAAAGTTCTTACATATATCAGTTTTAAAAAAGGAATAATCATATGGATATTTAAAATTTTAGATTTTAATTTTAAAGTTCTCAATCAAAATGTTCTTATGCCCTCAAAAAAATAAAACATCTACTTATAAGACGCGGAAAATTTTATATGATATTTCTTACTTTACAAAATATCTTATTTCGAAATAAATTTAATATTTCAAAATAAGAAAAAAAGGTTTTTAATAAATGCCAAGGTGGCGTAGCCCGGGAACGCACTAGACTGAAGATCTAGGTATCGGGGAAAAATTTCCTCTTCGGAAATCTTCCGAAAGTTCAAATCCCCCTCTTGGCATAATCTTTCTCCTTAATCAATAATGTTTATAATATTAATCGGATTTAAAATTACTCCAATCTTTGTTTCAATATAATTATGGATAGTATTATGAATGGCGAGACCGAACAATAT
>JAHQWS010000139.1 GCA_029856295.1 Promethearchaeia archaeon | reverse complement strand
GAGAATTAAATAATTTTTGTCTATGCCAGAAGAAATTAAAAATTTATATATCTTAATAATAAAGTATATTTTAAGTATTATTTATAATCCAAAAATAAAATTTTAAAAGGTTTTTTTATGAATAAGAAAGAAGAAAATGTTAAAGATCTCGGTTATTCAAGCAAAAAAGCAACGGCATATAGCTTCGGGCAATTACCGGTTATAATTTCCTATCAGGGATTTACCTTTCTAGTCTTTACCTTTTATTTTGCCGTTGTTGGGCTCAATATTTTGCTTATTACTGGCGGTTTTATTATTTGGTCAATTTGGAATGGCTTAAATGATCCATTTTTAGGCACTTTATCAGATCGAACTCACACTAGATGGGGTCGTCGACTTCCTTGGCTCATGTTTTCCTTAATTCCTATTGCAATCATAATGTTTCTACTATTTACCCCTCCATTAACTTTTGGGATAACTGATCAAATGACAAATTTCATGTATTTTATTATAATTATAATTCTATTCGAATTATTTTTTTCAATGTTCGACATTAATTATATAAGCCTTTTACCTGAAATTTTTATTTCTACTGAAGAGAGGACAAAAGCAAATAATTTCAGACAGACATTTGCTATTATTGGATTGATTTTCGCTTTTGTTTTGCCCACACTGTTCATTCCAGATTTAACTAGCCGGAAATACTTAGCAAATTACCAGCTTTATGGAATTGTTGTTGCGATAATTATAATTTTAGGGGGCCTTATTTTTCTGAAATTTACACCAAAAGAAAAATCTGAATTTCAAGATGAGTATAAAAGTGCTCCAAGCTTCGGAAAATCAATTAAATTATGTATTAAAAACAAAAGCTTCAGATGGTTTTTACCTATAGAAATTGCGAGTTGGTTTGTATATGGGATGCTCCCTACAATCGTCCCCCTTTATGGTAAATTTGTCCTTGGAATAGGTGAAGGGGAATCGATATTCTTAGCATTATTGCTTGGATTAACATTTATATCCGCGGCACTCTTTATGAATCTTTTATGGAAACCAGTAGTTCAAAGAATTGGCTTACGAAAGACTTGGCTAATTTCTAAGTCAATCTGGATTTTAACTCTTATTCCATTATTCTTTATACGGGATATAATTTCTGGGCTAATTGTATTCTTTTTCATAGGTATTGGCTTAGCGGGATCATTCTATATTTACGATTTAATTATAGCTGATATTATTGATGAGGATGAGGTAAATACAGGAACTCGTAGAGAGGCTAGTTATTATGGAGTGTTGATATTCTTTCAAAGAATCGCTACCATCTTTGTATTTTTAACTATTAGCCTTGTGTTTACAAATGTAGGATGGACGGTTTACGAGCCAGAGAAAGTAACTCCAGATGTTATATTTGGATTGCGGGTGTTGATATGTATCTTTCCGATTGTAGCGTTAGTTATTGCCATTTTGGCTATTTATAAATATCCTTTAGACGGCGAACATTTAAGATCAGTAAAAGAGAAACTTCAGAAAATCCATGAAGAAAAGAAAATGAGAGTATAATTCTACAATTTTTTTTTATTTTTTTATAATTCTTAAGAAAAAGGTTTAAATAAAGTTTTGTTTAATTAAATCTCAAATTTGAATCAGAAATCTTTGATGTAAACCATTTAATTTAATTGAATAAAGAGTGTTTAAAATGTCAAAAGAAGATGAGATGTTAGATGAATTAAAAAAAATTCGAGAACTTCTTACTCCACCACCCGAACCCGCACCAAAGAATTTCTTAGAGGAGTTTAAATTTTTTCTCAAAAAATATCGCGTTATGGCGCTTGCTGTGGCATTCATTATGGCAATATATATAGGCGCTGTAATTCAAGCTCTCGTTGATGACATGATCATGCCTATAGTAGAACTTTTTGTTCCAGGTGTTGCCTGGGAAGAAATTACAGTTGCTGTTTTTCGTGTTGGTCACTTCATGGGAGTTTTGGTAACTTTTATAATCGTGGCTCTTGTAATCTTTTTGATTGTAAAGCTTACTGCACGAATGGGATTGGAAACTTAACAAAAATAAAGGGTTTAAAATAAAAAAAAATATATTAAGTCTATTTACTCTTTTTTTTCTTTTTTTCTTCTTTTTCTCTAAGATTTTTTCTTAAAACCTTACCCACTGCACTTTTTGGCAAACTACGAACAAATTCTACCATCCTAGGATACTTATAAGCTGCTAGATTCTCTTTAGACCATTCAATAATTTCCTGTTCAGTAATTTGTTTTTGATATTCTTTTCGAAGAATGATATACGCTTTTATATCTTCTCCCTTAACAGGATCTTTAACACCAATCACGCTACATTCTTGAACTGCGGGATGTTCATAGAGAATTTCCTCAATTTCTCTAGGGTAGACACTATGTCCTTTATATTTAATTAAATCTTTGACTCTGTCTAATATATAGATATATCCCTCGTCATCAAGTCTAGCGAAATCGCCAGTTCTTAACCATCTATACCCACCTGCCTCAAAAAAGACGAGCTTATTTTCTTCTGGTCTGTTATGATACCCTAACATAACTTGAGGCCCTGAAACAACGAGTTCACCAGCTTCTCCTATGGGTAAAAATTCTAAATTCTCATTAATTATCCCAACCAAAGTACTAGCCATTGGGGTACCACAGCTACCATCTTTTTTCCTTGCCCAAGGTGGAGAATTTGTTACACCAGGACTAGTCTCGCTAAGGCCGTAGCCTTCTCCCATCGCGAATCCTGATCTTTTCTCCCACTCCTTTGCCGCCTCTATCGGCATAGCACTTGCTCCTACATTTACATACTTCAAACATGAAAAATCAACGTCCTTAGCTAGGGGTGAATTCAAAAGATTGAGGAACATAGTGGGTACGCCAAGCATCGTATTTGGTTTCTCATTCTTCATTAATTCGAAGATTCTTCCCATGTCAAAGGTCGGAAGGATAAATCCTTTCGATCCGATAAATGGGGCAATTGCAACCTCACAAGTTTGTCCATAAATATGATACCAAGGAAGTACGGATATTGAAACTACATCTTCCTTGAGATAATTTTCTTTCATATAAACAGACACTTGCTTTATTTGCAAGATGTTTGAAACGATATTATAATGGGATAATTCAGCACCTTTCGGAAATCCTGTAGTTCCCCCTGTATATTGAATAATAGCTATATCTTCCATGGGTTTGATTTTGATATCAAGAATGGGCTTAGGGTCGGGATTTTCATCCATTAAAGTGTTAAAATGAACGATTTTATCAGTTTCAGGCTCATCCGGCACTCCGCCTTCCACATTGACGATGATTGCCTTCTTCAGCTGCAATTCTTTTTCAGCTCTCTTATACTGCTTTAAAAATCTGTCAATTATGATTAATAATGTCGCTCCTGAGTCTTTAATTTGGTAGGCCATTTCTCTTCTGACATATAAAGGACTAATGGCCGTAACAGTAGCTCCAATAGTTAAGGTGGCAAAATAACTAATAGCAAAATGGGGGCAATTAGGCAACCAAATTGCCACTACATCTCCTTTTTGAACTCCTAACTTTAGCAGGGCATTAGCAAATCTTATAGTAAGGTCATACATCTCTTTAAAAGTATACTCCTTCCCCGCGAACGCAATGTTAACCTTATCACCGTAATCATCGGCTCCCATTTTAAAAACGTTTCCCAATGACAAATCTTCAGGCAGATCTATTTCTAAAGTGAGCCCCGGTGGCATGTAATCTTTCCAAATCGGGTTTTTTATATAATCTGGTAATTCCATATCTTCTCACTAGATTATCGACTTTATTTTAGATTTTAAAATGTAATAATAATTTATATTTAGGAATTAAAAATCTTTTTTATAAAAGAAGGTACAAATTCAAATAATTTACTCCCATATAGATTTTAACTTCCAAATATCTAAAGTTTTTAGTTTTACAGTATTATTGGTAATAAAAAGATCAATGCCCTCTGAATCATCTGATTTCGGATACATTCGACTAGTTAAACATTCACAATAATTGAAATATACCTCTATCACAGATTTATCTATAAATATATGGAATCTAATGTGCTGTTCGCTGAAGGGAGATTCAATTTTACCTTTTTCTTTGCCTGCCCAGAGCAGCTTTTTCTCAATATCATATCCAATGGTTTCGAATTCTCCATGATCTTTAGATTGGAATATTTTAAAACCAAAAGAGGTTGGATTGTTTACTTCGAATTCTGCGATAATTTCTAAACAGTTACCTTCGACAATTTCTAAAATTTGGCTTGATTGAGGTGATAATATTATATTATCTAAGTGAAAATGAGATTCTCGCAAAGTCTGGAGTTCAGGTACTGGATTAAATTTCAATCTCTTCTCATGGTCCAAAGATAAAATTCGGGGTAAAGTTAAGCATCCATTCCAACCACCTATTCCACCATCGTGTATCCAAGCCCACATTATTAACCTTCCTTGTTTATCAAACATAGTATTTGGTGCATAAAATACACGACCGTGATCAATATATCTCCAATTTCCAGGTGTAAATTTATGATTCATATAACTTCCTACACTATACACAACTCTTTTATAGGGAGAAATAATTAACACATGTTTATCTCCGAGAGAAAAAAAGTTAGGACATTCCCAGTTCAAGCCTGTTATTTTACTTTTTTTATCCTCCTTACATAGAGGATTTAGGTATTCCCATTGCATAAGATCGCGAGATCTATATAATAATGCAATTCCAGCTCGAGTATTATGAATATGGCCTCCTAAAGTCATATACCAATAATCTCCTTCCTTCCAAACATAAGGGTCTCTCCATTCCCGCACATCTAATTCTCCATGTAAATCAAGGGTCAAAATTGGATTATGAGGAGATTTTTGCCAAGTTATCATATCATCTAAGCTCGTAGCAAGCCATTGTTCTGCACATGTAGAGCTTAACCTTTTGGGACCAATACTAGTATATATTATAGTAGGAACTCCATTATTATTGATACAGCACCCAGAAAAACAATGTTCCTCCCCTAACTCATTTGAAGGAACTAAAGCTATAGGTAGATGTTCCCAATGAACTAGATTTTTACTTTTCGCATGTCCCCAGTGTATATGTCCCCAATTATCCCCATATGGATTATGCTGATAAAAAAGATGATATTCACCTTTATAAAAAATAGGACCGTTGGGGTCATTCATCCAATTGCTTGGGCTTAAAAAGTGATATTTCGGTCTATAAGGGCATTTTTCTGCAATTATTCTGGCTTTTTCAATGCTTTCCATAGCAGTTTGGAGATTATTCATCTTATGGAAAATGTTTTAATTCCTAATAAAATTTTAGTCCATCACTCATTATTATAAAAAATATGGTAAAATATTTTTAAATTGGTAACTTCTACTACAAAACCGTTAGGTATAAAAATAAAATTGAGATTAAGAAAATGGAAGATCATTCTAATGATAATTTAAAAGTAAACCATTCAGAAAAAAAGATGAATCATGAAGAAAAACTCAAAATGTACGACATTGACAAAAGAATGGCAAAACTCACTATAATGCTTGCAATATTTATTGATGTATTAGGCTATTCTATGATATTACCACTGCTCCCAACAATTGCACTAAAGACCTTTGGAGCGACAAACTTTACGATTGGTCTCTTAATTGCTTCCAATGCATTATTTGCATTTATCTTTGCCCCCATTTGGGGGAAATTAAGTGATAGATACGGAAGGAAGCCTATACTTTTGATTTCTCAAGCAGGAACCTTTGCCGCATTTTTTGTATTAGGATTATCCGATTCAATTGAAATTGTGTTTTATTCTAGAATATTAGACGGGATATTTGGAGGAAATATACCCGTTATCCGTGCATATATTATGGACATAACGGATGAAGAAACGCGCTCGGCTGAAATTGGCAAAATTACGGCAGCAATGGCATTTGGTATGGTATTTGGACCTGCGATAGGAGGTTTACTTGGAATACTTAATTGGCGGTATCCTGTGTTTGTCGCCTGCTCGCTATCGATACTTACAATTATACTTACATTCAAATTTCTGGTTGAAAGTATGCCTAAAAAGAGGGTTTCGGATTTACGTGAGCGAAGGAAGTTAATGAAAGAACAGAATAAAGATATGAATGTACTTACCAAAGTCGTTGTACTCCGTTTAGCCGAACTATTTCTTCTAATTTTTGCATTTATTATCATAAATTCAAGTTTTCCTTTAGTAATGACAATTCGGTATAATGCAAATGTCTTAATGATAGGATTATTTGCGTCCATTGCAGGGATTATATTGGTAATTACTGGAGGGCTACTAATAAGGCCTACAATAAAAAAATTCGGCGAAAAAATAATGCTACTATTTGCCCTGCTTTTAGCTGTGGCAGTGTTCTTAATTTATCCATTTCTCTATGAGATGTGGTATCTCTATATCTTCATTATCCCTTACATGATTTCGCACATCTTTACGCGCTCAATACTAATGACAAATCTCTCAAAAGCGGTAGATGAAGATAAACAAGGGTTAGTGAGTGGTTATGCTGTTAATATGATGTCGATTGCTCAAATTATCGCTCCATTATTAGCTTACTGGTACTTAGAAATTTGGATGGTTTCTTATATAG
>JAHQWS010000138.1 GCA_029856295.1 Promethearchaeia archaeon | reverse complement strand
GGATATATTAGATCCGGTTAAAAGCTTAGTGAGAAAATCTTTTGATATTACTATGACTTATCCCCTTACCCTCTCTTCTCAAATACCCCCAAATATCATTGAAAACTTTTCTATAGTTCAAAAAGCCATATATGAATGTGCTAAGGATTTGTTAAGAGAAGATACCTATTTCTTTATATCACATCTCATAACCACAACTGCGAAACTATTAGGACTGATATCGGATGAAGAAATCCTTTGGAACATATATCGGATGATTAGAGGAAATATTATAATTTGGCGAAATTTGGAAGTTCAAGGACAGGTAGTTGAATATAAAAAGCAAGAAACACAAGAAAGGGAACATATAATTCAAAATTTTATGGAAATAAAGGATCTGGAGGAAATTATTTTCGAATGTCATGATATGAGCATTGAAGATGCTCAAAAAAAAATTAACTCTTCACTGAAGAAAGGTGAAATCGCAGAAAAAAATGCTGCGTATCAAGAAGCGTTATTTGAATATCAAAATGCACTTAATTATGCAAAAGAATTCAATATGGAAATGGAGATTGATGAAATCTCATTTAAAATCTTAGAAATTATAAAACTAAACAAAGAAGTTGAATTAAATTTTGCCATGGAGCAAACAAACAAATCAGAAAAAAGAAGAGACTATGTAATTGCATTAAAATATTTATTTCAAATTAAAGATATTTTAACCAGTGAAAATGAAGATGAAAAAAACGAGAAACAATTTCAGAAACTAAATAATAGAATAAGAAGAATTCAGAATCATATACAAAAAATAAACGAAAAATAAGCATATGTATTACAACTCATCTCTTTTAGGGAACTCGTTTCTTGCAAACATTCCGGGATATGCCTTGGTAAATATCTCAACAATTTGATCGATGGGCAACTCTGAATACGTGCCATAATCCTCAACATACTCCACAAAAGCATTTCCGTCTTTATCATGGGATTCAAAAAGAGCATCATTGTTACCGTCAAATTCTATAAGCGGGACAAATCCAGCTTTTAAAGCAATATATTTGTCAAAAACAGGTGTTAATTTAAGCCAATTCCCATTTAAAAGTATTTCACTTATTCCATGACAATGAAATATGTTTGTGCCCATCAATTCTACTATTTTTGGACTGATTTTGTGATTTATTATGTCTACCATCCTAATGCGTGCCGGAATGCCTGCTGCACGAGCAAGAGCAGATAATAAAACTGCTTTTGACATACAAAAGCCATTTTTTCTTCTTAAAGTTACTGAAGCTTTAAGATTAGCTTTAATCTTAGGATTGTATGTATACATATTGTATTTGATATTGTCTCTTACCCAATAAAA
The DNA here is from genome assembly GCA_029856295.1 of Promethearchaeia archaeon. Classification (GTDB taxonomy): domain Archaea; phylum Asgardarchaeota; class Lokiarchaeia; order Sigyniarchaeales; family SOKP01; genus LW40-45. The sequence continues at coordinate 5,261 of JAHQWS010000138.1, read as the reverse complement.
AAGAGCAATAGCCTTCTCTTTATCAGATTTCAAACCATTAGTAATCTCATTCGCTTTATTTCGAACTCTTTCTCTTTGGAAATCCAAAAATTCTGTTGGTTGTAAGTATTGGTCTAAATCAGCCATAATTAGGATAAGTAAAGGGTGGTTTAAAATTTTTATACTAAAATAAAAAGCATTAAGAATTAAAATTTTATATCAATTTACCATTATCATCTAATTTCACAGAACCATTGAGGAACATTCTATACATTTCATATTTTTCTTGAAAAACCTTATCAATTTCAACGAGTGGTAAGTCAGCATGTACACCTCTGTCTCCAACATATTCCCCGAACTTTTTACCATTCATATCATAGGGGGGAAAAACCGCATCATTCTCACCATCAAACTCTACCATCGGCAAAAAGCCCCCTCTCATGGCTGTTTCTTGATCAAATGAAGGAGTTAATTTTACCCATTTATCAGCTAAATAAAATTCGCTAAATCCATGATAAAACATAACATTAGTTCCCATGAAATCTATGACCTTTTGAGATACTAAATGATTTATTAGATCTACTAGATGTATTCGAGCAGGAATGCCAACAGCTCTGGCCAAGGTTGATAATAGTATACTTTTTGATACGCAAAATCCTTGGCATTTTTGCATTACTTTACTTGCTTTAAAATTGTTAACAACTATAGGAATGAATAGTTGCATATTATATTTAATAGTGTCCCTCACCCAGTAAAACAATGCTTTTGCTTTTTCGTTATCCGATCCGCAGCCCTCAGTAATTTCTAAAGCTTTTTGTTGAACTTTAGTTTTATTAAAATCGAAAAATTTAGTCGGTTGTAAATATATCTCCATATTTTCCATAGCGTAGAAAATATTGAGTATTTAATAATTTTTACTTTTATTAACTAAAGTTAAATTTAAGAATCTAAAAATCAAAATTTTCAGAATGATCCAATGACTATAAAGCCTTTTGAATGTTATTAATTAATTTTTTCATAGTAAAGGGCTTTTCTTTAAAATCTATTGCTCCAAGGGCCATAGCAGTCTCTTTAACATTTTGATCGGCACTGGCAAAAATAATTTTTGAACTTTTGTCAATTTGTAAAATTTCTTTTGCTGCTTCAACACCATTTTTAATGGGCATTCGATGATCCATTAAAATAATATCCGGTTTCACTAAGAATGATTTATACAGCTCGACAGCTTCTTCGCCATTTGTAGCGGTATTTACTATATTAAAACCTGATATCTTAAGCATCTTCTTATACATTAATCGAAGAGAAGGATCATCCTCAACAACGAGTATAGATATGATTTTATTTCGCCTCAGGGATTATGATGATAAAATTACTACCTTTTGAATAATCTCCTTTTATTCTGTCCTCAACCCAGATTTGTCCATTATATTTCTCGATTATCTTTTTTACAAGTGATAATCCTAATCCCATTCCGCTCTCAGTTTTATTTTTTATAAAGGCCCTTTGAAAAACCTTTTCTTTTATATTATCTGGTATACCGATGCCATTATCAATAAATTCTAACTTAATATAATCAATACTATTAATCTGTACCTTAGATGCCTTGATTAAGATATCGATTTTTGGATTATTGTTGTATTTTACAGAATTAACTAAAATATTTTCAAATACATTAAGTAAGAGTTCATTTGCTTTCATAAAATATTTCTTATCAATCGAATCTATTTGAATCTGAACTTCTCTATCCTCATATGTTTTTTTTAAGTACTCAATCGCATTTTTTAAAATATCATTAACTGAAGTTGGTTCTATTAAAATTTCAATTTCTTCGATTTCAGAAAGTTTCCGTATATTTGAAACTAAGGTAGCTCCCCTATTTACTTGATTTTTCACGATGCTTATTAAATTATACAATTCTTCACTTTGATCGGGCTTTTCTAAATAAATTGAAAAAAGATCCATGGAAGATTGGACATTTTGAAGAATATTGCTAATATCGTGAGCAAATAAATCTTTATAAAACTCAGTCCGATTGTAGGCTTCAAAAAGTTTTTTTTCTGATTGATTTAATCTATTTTCAATTGGAGCAGATAATCCTGTAGCTAAAAGGGAAGAATGAAAAACAACCTTTATAATATAAGCCATTTCCCAAGCACCATCAATATTTTCATTGCTTAATATTGAAAAAATTAAAGTTAAAAGAGCTGTAATTACAGCAAGGAGCATAAAAGAGTGGGTGATAGATTTTTTCTCTAAATTAATTCTAATCAACATAACTCCTACTATTATCAAAAATAAACATACGGTCGATTGAATCACGTTTATTAAAGTAAATGAAAAAGTTATCAAAAATATCGAATTTTTCGCAACACCCGCAGGATTTATTCGATTTTTTTCTGTTTTTATAAACATCTCATAATATTCTTGAACAACTGAATAACCAAGAATAATTGCTGCTAAGAAATAAAAAAGATTACCAATTATTCGATAAATTGAATCAAAATGCCGAAAATAAAAAAAGATTGAAGCAACAGTCATCGTTATCATCACAAGAAGCCATGAAAATAAGATTCCTCCCCTTCTATACATGATTATAAAAATAATTAACGTAATTATCGAATAAGTAGCAATGGTTAAGTCAATGAGACTTTCTTCAAGCACTCAAATCACACTCAATTATTTTTAACTATGATATCTAAAACGACTTTTTGATATTTAATAATTTAAATTTAATATTTTTTTTATAAGTATAATTATATCCCTATAATTACTATAATTTTGTATAATAATGACTATTTTAATAATATCCTTTATAATTTAGATAAAAATTCATTTTTATAAACTTATACCTATCAACTGAAATTGAGTTTCCTCAGTATAAATTTATTTAAGCGGCAAATAATACTCTTTCGAAAAGAAAATAGAAAAACGCAGCACTACCAAGATATAATAGCATAATAATGAACGTTGTAGGAATTATTACAAAATGATTCTTTTCTCTTATTTGAGTATAGCTGTAATAGGTGGATATTCCAAGTATAACTTCTGGTATAAATATATATATTGCAGCATGCCCAATCATCGTTACATTTTGAGCATGCCACGAACCGATCATCCAAATCGTCATCTCAGAAATTCCAAAAATCAATAAAGACATTAAAGCAACGATTAGGTAAGTGGTATTCAGTGAACCACGCTCATTTACACTTCGCCCTATGAAGAGTATTATGAATAATGGAATAGCCCATAAAAATAGCATATAAGCTGAAACGGTTCCTATTTTAAATAAACCATCATCCGGAAATACTAAAACTTCAAGCTGAGCTGATAAAAACCAATCCGGCCATATTTGGAGCATACTAAGTATAAAAGATAATAGCCATATATTTAGCCAATCGGTATATTTTCGCCAGATTCCCACTAAAGGAACAATTATATTATATACAATAACAAGTATAAATAATTTGATACCAATTGGCATCCCTGGTATAAACAAAACAATACCACAGATGATCGAAAAAATTAAATGAATGATTATAAAGTCCCTTTCCACATCTGTTAATAAATCCTTCATTATGAGGCACCTCGTTAAACTTGCATTATGGAAAAAGATTTAATAATCTTTAGGTTTTAAGTAAGTCCACTTCTATGAATTCCCCCAGAAATTAAATTTACCTCGGCTTAAAATGCACTTAGGGTCTAAAGTCAATTTCATTGATTTCATGAAATTATAATATTCCGCCGGATAAGCGCCTATGTCGACCATTACTCTAGACATTAGGTCTCCCATCATGTACCACATGACCCCCCATTTAGAAACTCTTTCAAGTAAAGACTTCCAAAGCTTTAGGTTAATTTCATCAATAATCTCATGTAACTTTCCATCATAATAGCTTCCGAAACTGTTAAATCCACAAGAAAGCCCTATAACATTCCCTTTACTTAATATAATTGGACCACTACCTGATATTGGCCGAAATTTAGTAATTTCCATAATCTTATTCATATCCTCAGAATGCTCCATATCCCATTGTTCAATATCTTGCAAAATTTTTGGAAAAAGTTCAATCGTCGTAGAGCATTCAGCAGTTAGCGGTTCAAAAACGGGAAACATACCCCATAAGTTATGATAGAACTGCCAATGCCCCTGTTCAGTGTAATGCCATTTTGCCATATTTCCATCGGATATCTCTGGACCTAAATATTCACATTTTTTGCCCTCAATAATTTTGTCTAATTGGTTAACTTTCTCATCTAATTCTGCTTCTGAATTGGCCTCGACAGTATAAAAAAAGATCGCTCTTTTTTTCTTTAATCTATCCCACATTGGATATAATCCTTCTTGACATCCTAATCTAACGATGAGATCCATGAGATACATTGCATCGTAAACTTCAATGCCTTTTTGCCTAATTTCTGAATAGATTTTTCCAGAAACTTGTTCTGATTTGCGAGGCATTAAAAATGTTTTATAATTCGCAAATGGAGGTTTGGGAAAAACTTGCAATGATATCTTCGTCTTTACTCCCATTATTCCATTATCTCCGCAAAAAAGACCTGCCAGATCTGGACCATTTCCAAATCTATTAAATGGATATTTTGAAAATCTATTAGCTTGAGATCCAGTCTCAATTATTTCTCCTGTTGGTAAGACAACTTCTAATGAAACCAATTGATTCGTACACGCTCCATACTTGGCGCATCCCCCCCCTCCAACTGAATGATGAGAGATTCCCCCTCCTACCGAGGCTGTCATTCCAGATCCTGGACCCATGCATCCTGTATAAAGTCCGAAATGGCATAAATATTCATTTAATTTCCCCCATGAAATTCCAGACTCTACTGTAACTATAAGATTATCCTCATCTAAATGAACAACATTATCCATCCGTTTCATATCAAGGACAATTCCACCATTACCAATAGGTTTACTACCACCAAATTCGCAATCTCCGCCTCCCCGAGGGGTAATAGGAATATTCTCTTGATTTGCTACTTTAAGAATTTCTGATATTTCTTTAGCATCCTTCGGTCTTATAACTATATCTGGCACGCCTTGTAATACAGGATCGACATTTCTTGAATATGCATGTCGAACAATTAAACTATCTGATATATACTTCTTAGAAACAATATTTTGTAACTTTTGATATAATGTTGGCATATTAATCAATTATTTTGGATTTATACAGATTGACTTAAAAAAAAAAAAAATAAAAAAATTTAGATTTTTGAGGCTATTAAATCTATTAGATCAATTATTCGAATTTTTTCTTTAATTT
>JAHQWS010000137.1 GCA_029856295.1 Promethearchaeia archaeon | reverse complement strand
TTTATAAAAAAAAAATCAGAAATCCATACAAATTTAAATTTCGCGTTAGAAGAAATTTTTTTTCTTTATATAATACGAATTTATCCTAAATTTAATCAAACTAAATTTGTACGATAAAATGCGAAAAATTGAAGAAATCGGAATATGTCCTAATTGTAATTGCTCAATTTCAATATTTAAAACAAATAATTATAAGCGATTTGCAAAGTGTGAAATTTGCGGGCTCTCATATGCGTTGCCCAAACGAGGGACCATCAGCAATTCCGCGTTGATTTGTCCCATAAGAGAGTTACCGATATTAATCATAGAAAAACAAAATCAGAAAGCCTATTTCTGGGCTGATGGTCCTTGTTTTTCTTGTGTAGAATTTGATAAATGCGAAAGGATTAATGAACTTACTAAGGAATTTACAGATTTAAAGGTGTATGGGTATTAGAAGGATGAATTACTTTATTTTATTTTATTTTTTAATATTTTTAAGTATTTATGGGATATATACAAGAAACTCTCAATTTACTGTTAGTGATGATTATATTAGTTGTGAAGAATATAATCAACGAATGATAGACATAAAAAGTAGTGATTTAGAATTACCAGATAAGGTATATACATTTTTAGCTCCCAATAATAACTTGACTTTTAGTGGTCTTTATTTAGAGAAAGAATACATGTATTATATCTATATAGAGCTTGTAACCCCTCATAACTGTTCCAAAATGAGGATTACTATTTGGGATCCTGATAGTAAGCAGTTTAATGTCTTTGAGAGTGAGATGTTTTATAAACCAAATTTTGGTAGATCTTTTGAAGTTCCATTTGGAACGGAGATGGCTGGACAATATAGAATCGAGTTTTATTCTGAATCTCTGGTGAATTTTAATCTTTACATCCGTATGGAGCAAGGACCATTATGTCTTTACGATAAGATTGATTCTCAGGAGCATGATAATATAATCCTTCATGAAGTGACGACCTTTGATAATAATAAATACAAAGAACATGATATAGATTTAAAAACGGATGTTTCATACAAATTTTATATCGGACGAGTGTCAGCAATTTCCATTACAGAGAGCAATATAGTGAGAGTAGATTATAATATTGAAGATCCTAATGGAGTTAATTTTATTATATATACAAATAATGATTTAGCTGATGTTAATAGCATAAATTCATCTAGTTTTGGAACTTCTGTAGCCGGAGAATATGAGATTAAGTTGAGGATATATTGTAGTGTTGCGTATGTGAATGTTGCCTATGCGATGGTTGAGGATTATCAAATCAGTGATGTTATCAAGGTTAACGAGACGAGCTCTAAGAGTTCCGAAGAGAGTGATAATATAGATCTACTAGAAGATTTGAAAAGTGACGCAATTTCATTACCCATTGAGTGGACCATCGCTACATTTATATTTGTAGGGAGTCTTTCCGGTGTCATGCTCGTGATTTTAACTAATCAAAGAAAAAAGAACTTAGCACGATTAGATTTTAAATCAAAATAAGAGATTAAATATTAAAGTTTTAGAGAAGCCTTTACCTAAATATTTGTTTTAACTTTTTCTTTTTTTATACACTCCAATTTCTTTTGCATAACGGTAAGCTTCAACGATAGAGTCAATTTCCATTCCTTTAAATAAACTATTTGATGAAGAAAAGAGGTATCCGCCACCTGGTGCACCTTGTTCAATACATCGCTCTACATCCTTATGAACTAATTCAAGATTACTCTGAGTAAGAACATTCGTTACATCTAAATTTCCCGCTAATATTAATTTGTTCCCATATTTTTCTTTAACTCGGGCAAGGTCTATATTTGCGTTTGGTTCAAGGGAATGAATACCAGCAAATCCAGCTTCGATAATCATAGGGATTAGAAGTTCAATTGCCCCATCCGAGTGCCAAATAAGTGGAACTTTAGATGATTTGACGATTTTTTTATAATATGGAAGTACTAATTCTCGGAATATTTTAGGCGACATCATAGATCCTGACCTAAAAGCAACATCATCACCCACCATGATGAAATCGACTCCGCTAGTGTTAGCTTCATTGATCATAGCAATTGTCCATTCTGTGCTTCTTTTCATAAGGGCTTCAACTAATTCTTTATTTCTATGGATTGCTATAAAAAATTTATCTAATCCCATGCTCATATAGGATAATCCTAAGCACGCATCATGAAACGCATAATAAATTGCATGGGTTTCACCATACTTCTTCTTTGTACTTTTCACAATACTTTCAGGAAACCAGGTTTTTGCATATTCTAATGGAGGAGTATATTTTTCCAAATCATCCAGGTTATTTACTATACCTTTCATATACCATCCATTTTTAAAAACTCTACCCCATTCATCAACTCCGGTTCGCCATGCATTAGTGCTTTTAGGATGCCCGACTGCTATAGGAATGCAATCAAGATTGAGAATTTCACGAGTTTTATAAGGACTCCCTCCTCCTATCGCGTCCATAATCTCAATCTCAATCCATGCTTCAAAAAGAGGTACTCTATCTGCTTCTTTAAACTTGAAAGTTGTTAATACTCGTTCTCTTGAATTCATTATTATTTATTTAAAATATTTAGTTTAATAAGTTAACCTAATAAATAATTTCAAGAAAAGTTTATTATAAAAATTTTAAAACAACAGGGAATATCAAATAAAAAGCATGCATCATTTCAAAAAAGATTCTAACTTCTTTTGATATTCTTGGATTGTTATTCCATGTAGCAAAATTTCATGGATAAATTTAATATTTAACTCATTTATATCTAAAATTTTTTCATTTTTTATTAAATCTTCAGCTAAATTACATAAGTACCTTTCTAGAGAGAAATTTTGATCTTCAAGTTCCGCAAAGTAGCCCCCGTATGCCAAAAAAATCTTCATCATCCACTCAATATCATTTATTGAAAATTTTTGACAACAGTTCGAACATACAATACCAAAGTTATGCTCTGATTGGTAAATATTTGTGTTATTCTTTATGTCGGCTCTACAAATTGCACATTTTAATGAATTATCTAATGAATTGACAAAAATTTTGAGACTGTTCATATATTTAATTCAAATATTGTGCATATTTAAAGAAAAATGTCTCTGATAGCCACCGAATTTATTCTTTAAATAAAAATAAAGAAAAAGAAGTCATATTGTAGATGAGAACGAAAATTAATTATAATTAATTAAAAAGAAAAATGATATTGCAAATTCTGTCATTTATTTAATCGTTATTTACCAATGAGCTTCTTCATTTCCTAACTTATACGGTGAAATGTAGGATCTCCAAGATTCATCAACCAACTTTTAACAACATCTTTGTTAACACCAAAAATCTCCTCGATGGAGGGAGAAATAAAAGTAGAAACGAAAAAAGCACTGCTTGTCGTGCTTGGCTCGAGAAAAGAAGTATGGATCCGCAAATCTACCATCAAGTCAAAATATATGCCTCAGATAGGCGTAGCTCAGACCTTCAAAATCGATACGTGGGTGCTGCAAAAAAAATAATTTTATAAGATATTTTTCTCTTTTTTCTTTTTTTCTTTCGAGCTTTCAATTATTTTCTTACATAAATTAATGCCGAGCCCGGTTTTTCTATTGAGCGTATAGGTTTTTTCTTTTTTCACTTGCGTTGCGGTATGATATCCCACATCATATAATATCCTGGCTCTGACCCTTCCTACATTATTTAGCCGCAGGACCAGATCGAACAACTCCTCTTTAATGCCATGATGCACCCGTATTCTGAGAGTTTCAGCCATTTCCGAGACCTTTATAAGCTTTTCTTGCAATTCGATATCACTGGGCCCTAAATTCCTGGCGATGGTGCCAATAAACGTAATGATTCTCTCTATATTATCCCTTATCGAATAAAAATCGCCGGCCATAATCCTTGAACGCTCTAAAATCTTATCTATGGGCTCCTCATCTGTCCACTCGAGCAAGGGTTCTAACATTTTCTTGTCGCGCACTTTAAACTCTGCCTTGAGCACATCATAAGCTGCTTCTATAAGGGCCTTAAATGAGTTTAACTCTTTATGCTCCAGCTTGTAGCGAATAAGTACTCCAGAAGCAGGATATAAATAGAGTCGAATTATTAGCTTTCCAAAATGAGAGCATTTAAGGGTACTATCCTCATTTCTGATGATAAGTCCTTTTTCAAATAAATATTTGAGTACGTATTGGTTTCTCACTGATTTTGGAATGATATCATTGACGTACTTCTCAAAATCTTTATCAGGCAGTTCAATTAAATAGAGCAGAAACATGGACACATGACTGCAAAACTCAAAGGCAAATTTCTGTCCGGTAAAATTGTCGGAAATCCCGTTTTGAAACCCGCAGGAGCATTTTATCCCCTCTTCAATATCAAACTGGCAGGTATATACCCCATAATCCGTTTTTATATGTCCTAAAATGGTGGAGCTGGTAATTTTCGATAATTTTTTCGGATAGCGAAGCGCTTGAAGTTTATGAAGGGTTTCAGGGTTCGAGTGTAATTTTAAAATATTTTTCGGGGACACCTCGTTGATCATTAAGAACTGGTCAATAGGGATGTGCTGAGCCTGAAGTTTATGGGTAATGCTATACCAAAAATAGGTCTTTTCGAAAAATTGCTTTAATTTCTCGATGGTAATATGTTGCTCTTCATAAACTCTCAAAAGGACCTGCTCCTTGAGAATGTTGAGATTGTTGAGCTCTGAGGTTAAATCGTTATATCTGGGAATGCGTTTTCCTTGCGAAGAGTAGTTTTGGAAATAATGATCTTCAATAAACATTTTCTCGTCAAGATCTTTGGCAAGCAGGTACCCATATCCTACGGTATCCAGTCCCGGTCTTCCTGCCCGCCCAAGCATCTGAAATATTTCATTGGCCGAAAACGCCTTAAAATAGCTAAATCCATCGCCGTTCTCATGAAACCCGGCAAAGTTTTTAATATTATATCCTGACGTGACGAATTTTTTGAAATCTTTTAAAATCACCACCCGGGCAGGCACATTCACTCCTGCCGAAAGAGTGGTAGTACAGCAGATAACTTTAATGTGATGGCTTCGAAAATTATCCTCTACTAGTCTGCGCTCTTTGGACAACAATCCTGCGTGATGAAATGCAACACCATATTTAATAACTTTTCTCAAGGCTAAGTTCCCGTCTTTAAGCGACTCTAACTCTCGTTTTAATCCTTCACAAACCTGTAGCTTCCCATCTTCCATATGGCTTTTAACTAGATTTCTCAATGTTTCAGATAACTGCTGAGTGGCATTTCTGGTCTTAAGAAAGATTAACACCTGCCCGTCCTTGCCCAAAGTGTCTTTTACTATTTTTTTTATGGTGGAATCTTTATTTTGCGTGAGCTCTACCCGATAATGAAGGGGCACCGGGCGCTTATCAGAGGCAATTAATGTGGTTTTATTTCCCAGAGAGGATAACCATGAGGTAAAAAACTGAGGGTTGGCAATAGTTGCCGAGAGACCGATTATTTGGGGATTATGTAAGAATTCATTGAGCCTAACAACAAGAGACTCTAACCTCGGACCCCTATCTGACTCACCTATCATATGAATCTCGTCAATGATGATTGTGGAGATTTCAAAAATCCACTCTTTATCGTAAAAATTTCTTAAAATTGAATCCATTTTTTCATAGGTGGTAATAACAATATCGGCTTTTGCCAATTTTTTATCATCCACATCAAAATCCCCTATGGACAACACCACTTTTATGCCAAATCGCTGATAACTCTTCTTAAATGCATTATATTTCTCGGTAGCTAAGGCTTTAAAAGGTACTAAGTATACTGATTTGCCAAGCCCTTGAAAAATATTGTTCATGGCACATATCTCCCCGATTAACGTTTTACCGCTTCCTGAAGGGGCACAAATTAAAAACGAGTTTCTAAAAAACAGACCTTTCTTTATAGCACGTATCTGAATGTCCCGAAGTTCACGGATGTTCGACTCAATTAACACTCTGGCAATTGTTTGATGTCCCACTAAATTGATAAATTCTTTATACTTCTCAGATTTCTCATCAAACCCCTCATCTTCGGATACAAACTGATCAATCGCTATAGAATACTCACCTTAGCTCACCTTACCTTAACTGCTCTACTCCGATTACATAGAGCACGCATTTTTATCAGAATATCTATCATATTTCACAATAAAAGAAAAAAAGGAAATAATTAGGGACTAATTAGCACTTTGGCCGATCTCTGCCACTCGCCTACCATAGTAGAAGATACGCCGCTTATCTTAGCTGAAAGTCCGTCTGGCTCTGCTGAAAGCAAATCATCTATGCTGGTAATTCCGTTCATTTTCAATGACTCGGCAGTTCCTTTTCCAATGCCCTTTACGTTAGTGAGGGGGACGTCGGATGAATCGGCGGAATTAGCGACAGCTTCACTGCTCACCTTACTTTCTTCGTATAAGGACTCTATTTCAAACTCCAAATCCGACTCCTGTGATTCGGGAAGCTCAACTTTATCCGTGTCAGCGATTCCGGCACTTGTAATGTAAAACTCGCACTCTTCAGGGGGCAGATCAGGAGCATCCACAATAACGGCTCTTCGCTTCAGCGAATTGTTCGAGGAAAATCCTTTGGTCTTAAACATTACTCGAAAGTGACAGCCATGTGCTACTATATTACCTCCAATAGCATCATTGGCGGAAAACATTCCCGCCATTTTAGTTGCAACTTGATTTGTGAGCAATACGGCACAATTATATGTTTCTGCTATTCTTGACATACCATGAATCATATTGTTCAGCACTCCTTGCCTTTTAGCAAGTGAGCCTATGCCAACATATTCAACGCGCAAAAGGGCCATTAAGCTATCTAAAACAATTAATCTCACATTTCTAGTCTTACACAGCGTCTCTGCTTTCATGATCATTTGAGATTGATGATCAGAACTATAAATCCTGGCATGATATATTTTAGAAAGCACTTGTTCCTCATCTAGTCCGAATCGGTTGGCAATACGCTTGATCTTATCCTTAGAAAATGTATTCTCGGTATCAATGTACGCGGCAGCACAGTCAAGACCGCCACTTTCTTTAGGTAATTGAATGGTAACTGCAATGGTATGGGCTAAATTGGTTTTTCCTGATTTAAAGGGTCCATAAACTTCGGTCAATTTGCCAGTTTGAAACCCGCCTCCTAATATTTTATTAAGTTCTGATGACCCTGTGGTAAAATATTCGATATTCTCGTCAATCTCTGAGGCAGATATAAATTCAGTCATCCCTAACGCATTTCTTGCGTTCCAAATGAGCTTCTTTGCAGTTTTATCGCCTAATCCGTCAATATCTGAAACGATATTAAGAGGAGACATCGCCAAAGCTTCAGCAGTACTTACGCCATTTTCCTGAAGGAGTTTTATTTGTCTGGCATTAATTCCTTTAATTTGGCTTAAATCTGACATCGTTTTTCTTTTTTCTTACCTCCATATTTTTAATTGAATGATCTTTCTGTTCTGAGTATTTAAATAAAAAATATGATAATCAAAATAAAATTGATTCAAATAATATTTTTAATTAGGCAATTAGTTTTGCATGATAATCTGGCAAGGTATCATTCATAATCATAACAATTATGCAAAGTTTTCTGACTTTGAAGTATTAAATCAAAAAAGTACGCTATATTTCCTAAAGAAAGGAATTGGATTGGAAAAAACTCTGTAAAAAATGATACGATTATATCAAAAAATCTAACTTCATGGGAATTTTTTGGCAAGTATTGCTTCAATCTCTTGTAATCGTTTAAACACAAAAGCTTTATACTTATCAAAGTCTTTGGCTTTAGGGATAGAATTATTGCTCTTTTGCTGAGAGGGGGCCATAACTGAAAGGGTGGCGTGAAGGACAGGATTTGAATGGGCTTTTACACCCGAATTAGCGTGAGCAGGATTCATTTTCACCCCAAACTTCCTGTATAATTGCCCAAGATCCTCTCTATCTTGCTCAGTGAGCACATACCCGGTAAGTTTCATTTGGCTTAATTGGGAAAAAAAATGAGGATCAATCTGATCCTTCCAGTGATGAGTACGTAAGTATACATACAGCCTTTGAGGGTGGTATAATTGTTCTAAATCTAAATTGCTGGGATTTACTTTTTCGCTTCGATATACATGCAGCAGTTTTATAAACTCGTTAGCAATATGTATGTTTAATGACTTGATAAAGTTAAACTCTCTTAAAATGTCTGCTTGTTGCTCATTTGAAACGGAGTTTGAGTCTTTTTTTATAACGGGGTTGCTACGTGCTAAATTTTTAACAGGGATCTCGATCTGAAAATAGGAGCGTGTAAAATCTAAGATTTTTTCCCAGTATGAGGAGTCATATTCTTCAAGAATCTTAGGTATGCTCGATTCATACGAGTCAGGATAGTTATTGATTTCCGTAAAAATTTTCGTAGCAATAATTTTAATTTTCTGGATTTTTTCATATAATATTGTTTCGTTTTGAGAAGTAGTAATTAAATGACGCTCAAACTTTAAACCGTCTGAATGTATATGATAGTTTAAGAATGTGTTGTTTTTCTTATTATAAAACACAAAATCCTTGTTCCCGTTGGCAAGCGTTTTCACATCATCATTGGTATTTAGCACACATCGAATCCCCTCAATGCCCATAATATCTTGTACCTTTGTTTTGTCCAAACTATAAATAAAAAAAAGGGTTTTATTTTGAGAATAGCAATTATTCGCCTCAAACTCAATGATTTCTTTTATATTATACAGGGCAGTAGATTCTAAGTCAATAACATTGTATCCTACGGTAAAGGTCTCCAGACCGTGCAAATGTTTTAAATCAACATAGGGAAATACCACTAAGTTCTTTTGCTGAAAAAATAAAATGTTGAGAAATTCCGGTTGGATGAAATCAACGCCTGTGTCTATTCTTCTCACCTCTCTTATAGGTTAAAGGCTAAAATAATCAAAAACAACTTGGACGATTAAATCTTGAAAACAATCAACTACATTCTCTCCGTTTAAGGCCACTGCCGGATATACCACATAGGTTCCATCGGGATAGGTCTCATCTTTAGGAAGCCCCAGTAATTTCTTAAAATCTTCTATAGTAACGGCATCTTCGATATCTCTCTTATTTAATTGTACGATATAGGGAATCTCTTTATGCTGAGTAAAATTGATTAATTCTCGAAAACTACGCTTGTTTTGTTCTCTCATATCCTTATGGGAGTCGGCTATGAAAATAATGCCGTCTGCGCCGTCCAACACATATTCCCTGGTAGATAAGAATCTCTCTTGCCCGGTACAGGTGACGATTTGAGTGATGATATTATATTTTTTCTCGTTGATATTAAATTTAAACGAGAGAAACAACGAGTCTTGCCACAGCGTTCGACCCTCGGAAGTCTCGATGGAATAGCCCTCAGTGAGCTTCGTAAAGTGAAACTTCTCTTTTAATCGTAAAAAATTAGTGGTCTTACCCGATTCCCCGGGGCCCCAATATACGATCTTAAACTGTATTATCCCATCGTTGTGATTGCTAAGCATTGCCTCTCCATGGTCGTTTAGAAGGACTTCTGTATTTTTCATGTTCTATTACCTCTTTTTGTTTAAGAAGTTTCGCTAATTTTTTGGGAAAAAATCTCTTTCTTGAGCTTTTTAATATGTTCTTTAAGCTCCTTTTCAGACATCTTCAAGGTATTTTTTATAGTCCCGCTTTTTTCTATTTCACTCTTAATTTTCATGCCAAACCTGCTCATTTGAAGAATGATAACTCCGATATTTACGTCTTTGTCTGCTAAAAGCACGATAAGGATCTCTCTCTTCCCTTTCTTATGGACATTTACGTGCCCTATTGATCTTACAAATAACTGTAGGTTATTATAAATGATAGAGGCTCGATCGAGGTATTCTGCGTCAAAAAAATCCTGTCCTTGTCTGGAGACTCCATACAGAGCGGCGCCAATCGAACTTAAATCCCAATAATTTAACTGGCGGTCAAATCGAGAGTCAATAGCGATGATTTTGGCATCTTGGTCGATTGCAATGAGCCCGTAAATATATCCTTTGCGTGTGAGCTTGCCGTAGTTATCTCTTACCTCATCTAAAATCTCAGCTATCTTGTTTTGATATAACATTTTTGGAACGGTATTTATTGTCATGTTCTTTAATATCTCCGTTATAATTATATTAGACACTATCTAAAATGAGAATATATAAAGGAAAAATAGAAATTGACAAAAAATTACTACTACAATCTTTCAAAATTACAGAAATGTGAGCCAAGCGTCATATAAAAATGCTGCTAAATCTACATAAAGCTTTTCTTTCGTAGTTAGATCTCCTAAATCATCTATAAAAGGTATTTTTGTTCTGAGACTTTGCTCTCCGCACGACACATTCTCTATGTATTCCAATTTCTTCAAGTTGCATTTCTGAAATAAGATTATTAACTCTAAGCTCGTTATGGTATTTTTTCAAGCTTACTAAAAATCTTCATTAATTTAATTAACCGATTGCATTAACTGGACAAATATTTTCACAAATTCTACAATTTCTGCATTTTATATAATTGATTACAGCCTTATCGTTTATTATACTGATTGCACCATTTGGACATTGATTAACACATTCAGAACAACCATTACATTTATTCGTATCTACTATAGGAGGGGATATCTGTTGTATATTATTTTGCATATATGATGAAGTTAGTTGATTTACGCTGGGATTTTGTATAGAGTTCTGCATAATTCTTGAAAAATTTTGATTTATTGCTTGTCTCATCATTGGAATATTACATGCAGGGCATATTGTTTGATTACATGGAACGCCAGGACGATGTGACTCTTTTCTACCGCATTTAGGGCATTGACAAAAACCTGAGGGGCCCAAACCCCGCCCTTTACCCCGACCTCTACCTCCTCCGCCTCGACCTCGATCACCAAAACTCATAATAATCAATATATTCAAAAATATTAAAAGTTTGGGGCTATAGTATTAAAATTTACATTTGCATTGTAGGCAGCGGCTTATTTTTAAATGTATCTTAATCAAAATCTAAAAAAACGACTCAAAATAGAATTATTTGGAAAATGTTATAGGAGAAGAACATATTAGTACCAGATACTTAATTAATTTTATGAATGGGAAGAGCAAGAAAAAATAAAATCTTTTCCTTGAAGATTAGTTGAAAACTTCTTCAATTTGACTTAAATTTTTTCCATGTTTTTTTAATCTCTTAGGAAGCTTGTTAATATTTTTATCATCTGCTATACAAAACATGCCTCCTATTGCCATACTTAATCCAAGATATGCATATCCATCATATATTGCTATATCATGCAATTTTAAGTTACTGTTTTTTCAATAAGAGATCTTCGGAATTATTGTCAAAATCTAACAAAGCATCGACCTGTTCTAAGAATAAATATAAATTCTATTTTTCTCTGTTTAAAAACTCATATCAAGCGTTTTTTGGATAACCTTTGGTCCAGATCTTAGTTCATGAAAATAGTCTTTACAGGCAATATAACTCTTGATGACATTTTTAATGTTTTTTTCCACTCGCTCTGGATTGAGAGTGTGATCTTTACACATCAGCGCTGTTATTTTTGCCTTGTTAGGAGGATCCCAATAAAGATCAGGCAATATTTTCAATACATCAGGCATTAGAAAAATCTTGCGAATCTTCTGAATAATTTCAGGAGAGAAATGGGTAAATTCATACCGATTTTTTTGGTTAACGATGATACTTTCAAGGTTGCGATATTTTTTGATAAGTTCTAACGCAGTTTTGGGACCAATATGTTTGACTCCAGGATTATAATCAGTGCCGAGTAACATAGCCACATCAACTAATTGAAAAGGATCGAGCTTGAGTCTTTTCAAATTAGCCTCTAAATCAACTTTTAAAGTGGACACCTTATTATACACCCATTTGCCTTGTACCTTTCTTTTCAGAGATTTGGAAAGGTTTTGTATGAGAGTCGGACAGCCAAATAACAGCGAATCGAAGTCTTGGGAAACCACATAATGAGCGATCCCGATCTTTACCAAATAGGCACATTGTGATTCTGCTGAAGCGGGTGATTCAAGGTAAGGAACCCCTAACGCATTAAGAAGGCGTTTTGATTCGGCAATAATATTGGGCCATAAAAACTCTTTTCCTAACGCAATTTTTCGTGCTAACTCAGTGTTGTTGTTGTCAATCGTATCTTGATACCATAGTCTAACCACTCGAAAATCGGCAAGTTGGTCCTTGGTAACCATGCGCTTTAACTCAGAATCTCGCCCATCAAAGCAAAGGACGGGAAACATTTTTTTGCTGTAATAAAAATTTATCCTGAACAATAGCCCGTAGAGATGCGATATTGCTCTCTGGGTTCTATCGGTCATGAGACTGGAAAGATCAAAGCGCTGATTCTTATAGGAAAAATTAAACAGGGAAAAAATGATGTTTGGGGCATCCACGGCTATAATTTTTCCTTCTAACTCTGATATATTAATAGGATCTCTTCGTACGAGATCTTGTAATTTTACTCCCATATTTTATATAATGCACTTGGGAGTATTAAAAGAAAAAATGAAAATTTTAATTACTCAATAGATTTCGTAAGCAGAATTATTTTGTTTTCCAGAATAACTTAGACTCTCTAATAAAATCTTACTTATTCTGCTTCATTTCCTGTAAAAGTTAGATAAAGATTTATATAACTCTAAGAAAAGTAGTCTTTTTTTCATATTTCAATACTGTAGATTTTTGTTCTTTTCTAAAATCCTCTTCATTTAAGACTATTTTTATTTTATTTTCGAATTAGCATAAAATCCTTAATAATGAAAAATAAACCAAAATCTCATTCCAAATCTCCAAGAAAAGTAATTCCCAATGCAAAGAAAAAAAAGAAAAAAAATCGAAGAAGAAAATTGATTTTGGCGATTAATAATTTTACAAAAATTCAAATTTACATAAATTCAAATAAAAACAAGATATGATAAAATAATGAAAATAGGAACTGTTAGAGGTATTAAAATTAAATTACATTTCTCAACATTAATAATAGTTGGTTTGGTAGGCTTTTATGCTGTAACTCTCTTCTTGGATTTAGTACCTGAGGCTTCATTAGTCGAGATTTTATTAGTAGGTATTATAAATGGCGTTATAATCTTATTTTCGATTCTAATCCATGAATTAGCGCATTCATTAGTAGCTCAGCAATATGGACTTAAAGTTTCTGAGATTGAACTATATTTATTTGGGGGAGTTTCTAAAATTGAAGAAGAACCAAGAACACCAAAAAGCGAAATGATCATATCTATTGTTGGTCCTTTAAGTTCTTTAATATTGGGAGCCATATTTCTAGCAGTAATGCTTTTTAATCCATTAATTTTACCTCCTTGGTTGTTTGTTACACTATTATATTCAGGAATTTCAAATATTGGATTAGGTATTTTTAATCTTATTCCCGCATTTCCTATGGATGGTGGCAGAGTTTTAAGAGCTTATCTTTGGAATAGAAGGAATAATCTTTTATCAGCAACAAAGACCGCGAGTAAATTAGGACGCATTGTTGGATATTCTATGATGGCTCTTGGTTTTATACAAATACTATTTGGCCAATTTGGAGGATTTTGGCTAATATTTATGGGTTCATTTTTAGATAAATCAGCAAGAAAGTCGTATGTTCAAGCGAAAAATGAAGTTACATTGTCAAAAATAAATGTTAGAGATGTAGCTGGTTGGCCAGAATTTGCTATACCTTTTGATACGCTGCTTAATGATGCAATAAGGAATTATTTTATAGTCTTTACGCAGACATATTTCCCAGTTGTAAGAGGAAATGATATTGTAGGAATAGTTCATTTAGATGATATAAAAAGAGTGCCGATTGAACAAAGATCTGAATTCATAATTGGCTATTTCATGAAGAGTCTTTCCGAATTCCCTTTAATATATGAAGAAGAAACAGGAAAAGATGCTATGAGAAAATTCAATCAAATGGATCATCGACCTCATGTTGCCGTCGTGAAAGACAATGAAACACAAAGAATTGTCGGGTTCATAAGTGAATCAGACATAGTTAATGCAATGAAGCTCGAATTATATTCACATGGTTCTTAATCAAACTATTTTAATATATTTACTAAAATGTTTCTTAATATAATTCTTCAGCGTAATTTAGTTAGTGTTAAATCTTAAAAGGTTTAGAAAATAAGATAAAAAATTCAAATCCTCAATAAATCCAAAAATAAAAATTCAGTCTTCCAGTTGTCTTGTGGCATATTTCACTTAATAGTAGGTAAATGGATTATTTAATCCTTGTTGTTTTGAATCTACTTTATTTAGATTAAACTCATGACCTTTAGTAATGAGTTGCTGATAATCAAAAAATTCTATTAAAAATTCTAAATCTTCTAATTTCACGGGAATTTCTTTATCATCCTTTTTACCCAACCTTTAACTTTCCGATATTTTTTCCAATTTAACTTTTTTAGCTTCCTGAACTGGAACAAGTATGTTTGGTTTGTTTATATTTTTATAGACTTTTTGTCAAAACAATTCCGCTATCGACAAGGCGGTACTGAAACGTCATAAAATCCTTGTCAAGCTTAATCTCACACATATTTTGGTTGATTTTTTTGCGTAAGTTGATATTAAGCGCATCAATTCTGTCATACAATTTATAAAAAAACGGTCTGGTTGTGCCCCGGTTGATGTCAAACGTGGCTTCATGAATCAAAATAAGAATTAACTTCTCTCTATTGCACAAAAGGATGAGCGGTAATAAGTAATTATCAGAAAAATCATTTAGACACATCACAGTATCTTTTACATCATGAAATAAAGAAATCTTATAGCGTAGATGATGCGAAATATTATCTATTACGATGAACTTTAGGTCAGGAGGGGGAATGAATTCTTTGGCGCTTATCTGTTTTAAGATGGAGAGGTGTTCTTCATAGCTGGAGCATGGTTTTTTGGGGGGGATAATAAAGATATGCTCATTAAGATATTGTAATATATCTGGCTGTTTCACAAACATGGTCTTTAACCGGTTTTTGGGGAAAGCTTCACTGGCTTGAATCCATATACCGCTTTCGTTAAGGGAAGGGTTTAAACTCAAGAAATTGCCAACTAAAGACAGAGCAAGGGTGGTTTTTCCTGTGCCTGCGGGACCTGAAATTGAAATGACGTTCTTGCGAAATAGCCTTTGGACGAACACATCATATATGGTGCCTTGTATCATGACCATTAACTCTCTAATAGTTCAAGTACTTCTTTTTGCGTTTTTTCGATCTGTTCCTGGCGCTTACTTATTTTTTTGGGAGTCGTTGAATTCTGGACGAAAGAGGGTGATCCTGAATTGGTAAACTGTTGAAGCAATAGAACCTTCAGAAAATCATCCATATTGTTAGTCTGGGAGCTTCGGGAGCCACTAAGAAACGAGCCAGGAGCGGAGGTCCCTCTGGACTTTCGTGCTTTAAAAAATAGGTAAATCCCTAAAATCAAACCTACGATAATTACCGCAAATACCGGATTTTGCTGGTAAAACATTAAAAATGCGATGATTAATATAAAATAGATAAATACTTTAATTCGCTTTTCACCTTTTCATGTGCTATTTTTAACTGTTACCACCAAATATCTTATGAATATTTAAAGAAAAAAGTGTGACAAGAAAATCTTATGTTCGAATACAGGACTTGAAATAGAAAATGTAATAAGGTGATTTTTAAAAACTGGTATCGAGATGACCGATAATGGCTACTTGCACATGCATTGTTGGTAACGACTTTGTGTGAAGCTGCAAGGACAATGTACCGTCAGCGCCTAGCTATAAGGTGGACTGTGGGCTAGCCAAGGAGCCTATGGGAAACGAAAGTGAAGGTGTGATAAACCCCGTTATTAAAAATCGGCGAAATATAGCTGATACGCCGAGACCAAAAGGTAAGTTGCCGGGTAGGAATGGTTTTTTTTCATTCCTTTGTCATCCGTCGTGCAACCGGGGGAGAGCATCTCCCTAAGGGCTCTGTTGAAAGTTGAGCATAAGGAACTTGGTAAACCCGATGAGTCCCACGAGGGTAGTGGTATCCCAGACGTGAGGATGGGGGAAGGTTCAGCGGGCAGAGGATGTAGGAAAAAGCGAACGCCATTTTATAATAAAGTGGATAGGGCTGTAGTAGTGTATGAACTACAGAGATACCCAATTTGAAAGAATGCTGACTTCCGAAACAGGTCTTAACGAAAGAGAAGCATTGAAAAGTCTTAACCGGAGGAGAAGTTAAACGATGAGTGAACTCATTGAACAGAACAACGGGCGTGTAGTGGACTGGGATAGTATCCAATGGGGTACACCCAAGCGACACGTAAGACGGATTCAAGAAAGGATCTTTCGAGTAACCCGTGATAAGATATGGTAAGTCTTGGCGTGGAACTACGCCAATGTGATCATTTCCTATAGAAACGTCCGAGGTGACTTGGATGGTTTCGGGGGGATTATGAGAAATATGAACCAAAGGAACACGGCGACGTGAACGGGTTCTTAAGGCGCGAGCCCCGTGCAGGGAAACTGGCACGCGGGGTTCCTAAAAGAGGAAGAGGATGGTAACATCCTCTCCTTATTTAACTAGGTTTGGAAAAGATATGAGTTGTAAAAAAAAGATTTTTCCTTTATATAATTCTATTTGAACCCAATCATATGGTATCGGATGCTAATGTACACGAGAGCGTTAATAGAAAAGCTAAACGATTGGATAGAAGAGAGACACTTTCTGCACTAAATAACGTACTAAAAGCACTAGAAGCATTTGAAGGTAATTATCATAAAAAATTAAATTATGAGAAGCTGGCGGAGTATCTTAAGCTCTCTACTCAAGATGCCAATAAAATTCTTACGTTAGTTTTAAAGTTTCAGAAACTCTTTAAAAATAACTTTAAATATCACCGCCTAAAAAGGAAAATAGTCAATGGTGCCATCTATCTTATCGCCGATAAAGATGATACAACCCCTTTAATTCCGAAACAGATCCAGATGACTCAATCCAGTGCGAAGCTATTCAGTGATATCACGTACACTTTTAAGTACGTAAATAGAGGAAAGGGTTTTAATTTAAAGTTTATTAATAATGAATTGCTCAAAAACATGAAAACATTAAAGACTACCTACCCCTATCTATTTACGGAAAATGGTAATAATCTTACTTATCCCTCCGAGATGGGTTTATTACTAGGAGAGACGATCCTCTCGTATAGGAAAACCCATAAAAAGCTGACCGATATCGAATTGAATCATTCACTAATTATCTTTGAGGAAGATCAAGATGTCAGAACCTAAGGAAGTTAGAAATAATAATGGGAAACAATCCCTTCTCGCATTGGACCGAATTGAAGACCGAAAGTTTCAACATGATATTTCAGACGCATGCGTGAAGAAAAATTCGTTAGTGGTATTGCCGACAGGACTCGGAAAGACCGTCATTGGAGCAATGGTGGCAGCTAAAACATTACAGATACATCCTGACCAAAGTAAAGTTATCATGCTAGCTCCAACCAGACCGTTAATCGACCAGCATTACAAATCCTTTCTGAAATTTTTAGAAATACCGGAAGACAAATTCAGTATTTTAACCGGTAAAGTGCCTCCGAAAGACCGTGCCGAGTTCTTTGAGATAAAGCAAATCATATTTTATACCCCCCAAACGTTAAGAAATGATCTGGTAAATAGAAAGTATACCTTAAAAAATACATGCCTCATCATATTTGACGAAGCCCATCACGCAAGCGGTGATTATCCGTATACGTTAATTGCAGATGAGTATAGAGATCAGAATCCTGATGGAAACATTTTGGCCCTCACTGCCTCCCCGGGCGCATCCAAGAAAAAGATCATTGAACTATGCCACAATTTGCATATTCCCGTGAATAATATCCATATTAGAACCAGAAAAGACACGGATGTAAAAACCTATTTGAAGCCTATGGACATCGGAAAGATCGGCGTGAACTTAACTGAGCTCATGGAAGATAGCTATTTTGCGGTGAAAAGTTTAATTGAAAAAAGGCTGCATTACCTCTCCCAGTCAGGATTTCTACAGAAAGAACCTGATTTTGACAAAATCATTCGTAAGGATTTGCTCAAGCTTAACAAAGAGCTTGTTGACATGGTTGAGGGGCTAAATGGAGATAAAAGTCGAGTTTATAGCGCAATTTCTATTAACGCTCAGGCATTAATTTTATATCACATGATCGAGCTTATTGAACAACAAGGCTTAGATATTCTTCTCATATACTTAGAGAAAGTCTATAAGGACGCTCGTAAACGTAACAGCTCAAAAGCTATAAAAGTGCTGGCCTCTGAGGCGCGATTACGTGACGTTTATATCGAGCTTAAGAGAAACGAAGATTTATCTCCGCAATACCTGATTCATCCTAAATATAATGTATTAGAACAGCTCATTTTACAAGAGATTTCTAAGGCCCCTGAGTCGAAAATATTAGTCTTTGTCAAATTACGAGATTCTGTGAAAAATATCGTAGAAAAATTACGCACTAAAGAGGCCATAATGCCTGTGAGGTTTGTAGGACAAGCAACCAAATCCAAAGACGATAAAGGGCTCTCTCAAAAAAAGCAAATTGAGATCTTAGACTTATTTAAACAAGGAAATTATAACGTATTAGTGAGCACGAATGTTGGCGAAGAAGGATTAGATATTGCAGAATGCGATCTGGTGATTTTTTATGATATTGTAGCCTCTGAAATTCGCTTAATCCAAAGAAAAGGCAGGACTGCCCGGCACAGAGAAGGAAAGGTAATCATCCTTTACTGTAAAGACACCAATGACGAGATATATCTGAATATTGCCTTAAATAAATTAAAAAGAATGAACGTAAACCTCAAAAACCCGGGATCATTACGTTCGTATGAAAAAACACAAAAAAGGGATCATATAGGAGAAGCCATGGTATCTACTAGATCTGATACCATTCCGTTACCCGAAAAAACCGGATATGAAAAAAAGAAAGCGCAATATAGCCTCCAGTCGTTTCTTAACTCCAAAGAGAACCATCCAAATGATATTTTGCTAAACTCATCACTCCCTATGGATCTTGGAATACGAAATATGCTAACTGAGAAAGGAATCCCTTTCGACACGGGTAATGCTCCCGCTCATATGATCTTATTCAATAACATTGCCATTCAAATCTATAAAGCAAAGCACTTACAAAACGATACGGAAAAGTTGCTGACGGACGTTTCTACTTCCTTGGAAGAATTATATCAGTTCTTATTTTTAATAGTCATTTTCATAGATTTCAAAGAGGGCTATGAAGGAGAAAAACGGCTGTTGAAAAGAAAATTACACGAATGGAACGATATGAGTAGTGATAAAGTAAAACTCATTACCATCGATATGGTTGAGGAGCTTTATTATTTTATAGACAACATTTACAAACATAATAAGAAAAAGAATTAGGTTTAAGAGTTACTCTTTTTTATTAATTAATCTGTCAATACCCAAACGGTTTTTCGCGTTATGAAAGGCATAGGCCGAGCAGCTACAAATATAACGTATATTTTTTTGCATAATCTTTTTTGGAAAACTTTTATCCAACTTATCAGTAATATAAATTACGATAGCAAGCTGCGTACTAACTGATGGAAAAAAATTTTCTCGAGAAAATAATCTGTATAAAGGCTTTAAATTTGCTACTGATCGCCTATAACTAAACACTGGCGCAAGGCGATGGATTTTATGTAAATATACTCTGGTTTTTCTCTCCATATTACCTGAGCTACTTCTAATTGTACAATTAGTAAAAAACCTTTTGAAATACGTTAGCTTTGCCATAAACCCGATAATTATTCCATCCAGGACAGCTTCTCGTAAGACAAGTTTAGGGGGGATGTTAATAGTAGAGCATAATTCTCCTAAATCTTGTCTAGATAAATTAATCATGGAATTATCATTTTGCAAAAGCGGATATTCCCTTAAAAAAGAATTTAATACTATTCTTTTTGTCTCTCTATCATCTGATATATTTGAATCATATGTAATTTTTACATTAATTACTTCTGTACTATTGGACATATTTAGTGAACCTACTTTTTTTTGAGAACTATTTAGCGTGTATATTTATAAATAAAAAATATTAAATTGTTTATTTTTTGACCCATATATTCACCACGGAGCCTCCCTTTTGCCAAATTTTGAGGGTTTAGATGGTTTAAATCGTCTTGCCATAAATTGCCCATACTTAATTCGCGGTGAGGTAGACCTTTGGGGATTGTGAAATGAGGCGACTTTGAATACTGCCCAGCCAATTGCTCGAAAACCGTATTTAAGGATATAGTACCCTATCTCAACTAAGATATAATAGATAAGATCAAGGGGTAATACAATGCTGTAATAGACCAAAACGGCCCACATGAAAAATCCTGAAAGCACTAATAGAGTCAGTTGGTACAGCGAATATTTCGGATTTTTTTTAAACCAATGACCAATAATTCGAAAATCCGGCTTTGAAGGGGTGGCACCTAAGAAAAGGGAGACGCAAAAAAATCCGGCGATGATTCGAATAAAGGGGTTTAGGTGTGCAGTAAATACAATTGAGAGTGACCAAAAGAAAAGCCATGTCGCGAAAATAAGCGGGGCGAGACAGATGAACATCGCTTGTAAAAACGTGCCATTATGCCAATCTACTGATACTTTTCCGCTGGGATTTACATTTCCAGTCATTCTGGATCGCAATCGTATAACAATCCCTTTTGGGCGTATTCCTACGATAATGCACATTGTAAAATGACTGAGCTCATGGACGGCAACTCCGATAAAGCGCAGAGCCCATAGAACGTTACTAAACGGACCATAATCAATACGTAGGAGCCATCGTGTTATAATATACGAAACCCCTAGAAATATGGGAAAAAACATCAAGATGATAAACATATCGTACATGAATAACAATTCAGTTGAGTATATTTAAATAAAAAAAATGGAGTGGGTGCAAAATTCAGTGAACGGACTCTGATTTAAAGAAAGAAAAAAATTGCATCAAACTGTAGAGAGAGAAAAAAAACAGATTATATAAACAACTTATTACCGGGAAATTTCTAAAATATCCTAAGAGCATATCATATCGTTCCATTTTTTCTTTATATAAGAAGAATAGTTTTTAGGATCAAATCAAATCAAAAATGAAAATAATGTAAAAAAAGGTCGTAAAAATGGAATTAGAATATGAGCTTACCAATATAGATGGGATTGGAGAGTCTACCAAAAATAAATTAATTAGTGCCGGGATTACTAGTGTTGATCAATTGGCAGCCCTTTCTCCTGAACAATTGGCAGAAGTAAAAGGGTTTGGAGCTGCAACCTCAAAAAAAATTATCGAAAACGCACAGGAGTTTACAAAACATAATGGGGACGGTACTCATGATGCTGTAATAAATGAGCCAACCTATGAAAAGCAACTCGCGCCCGTTTTTGAGAAACAATCAGATGCTAAAGACGATAATGTGACATTAAACAGCTATTCGATATTAGAAGAAGAGGAACCATTAGAAGAACCTTTTCAAGATGAGACAGAAGCCCAATTCCAAGAATTCGCGGAGATAGAACAACTCGTTTCCGTTAAAAATAAGGAACGAATACTTTTCACAAACCCGAGTGACCACGATAGTATACAAAGCTTCCCGTCAATCAATCAACCAGATACAGCTATTGAGGAAATAGAGCCCTTTATTGAAAACGAGCTTACACCTCAAAAACCAGAAAAAGAACACCTTCAAGAAGTTTTTATTCCCTATGAAAATGAGGGCTATAATAAACTTAACGGGGAGATGTTGAGCAAAGAAGAGCTTATCCAAGTGAAAAAAACGATAATACTTCGCTTTGAGAAGTTAGGATATTCCATTCTTGACAAGCAATCAAACCTGCTCAGAGGTATTTCGAAAGATATTGATGTATTGGTTTATAAAATACTGGATGTAAATAACTCTGTAGGGATATTTGTCTTTTTTCCAGTGAAAATAAGCCACCTAAGAGGGATTTTGCTGATCTCTGACGAGCATATTATCTACAAGCCTACCAACATCCCAGTCGAGATATCTAAAGAGAGTTTAGTATCTGCTCAAAAAGAGGTATTTCAAAATATAACCATGGGAGGAACTTTATTTCAATTATTACGCAAAAAACTGGCAAAAAAGACTTTATCTATTATAAAAACCAAAGACGGAACACCCTTATTTATTGCTGCTAATCAAAAGGAATATAAACCAGTCATACATCCAGTTTTAGTGAGTATAAGTGAGCCCGCGTTTCTTGAAAAAACTGCTATGTTTTCATATCAGCGCAAGATAAATCTACACGTGGTTGAATGTGAAGCGATAAAGGCCTTGGTAAAATTCTTGGAAAAAAAGGTCTCTCTCAGGGAATTCTTTTCACAAGAAAATGCGGTTATACAATATGACAAATCACTTGCCAAGATGAAAAACGATTTTCAAAAATACTCGATTCCTTTCTTATTGTTTGGTATTATATTTTTATTTATTACGCTCCTACAAAATATCTTTCTTTTAGCGACGTTTACCAATCTAGGAGTTGCCGCACTAGTTATTTATGGGTTTGTTATGTGGTTTATCTATAATACTTTTATAAAATCCCAAAAAACTATCAAAGCAGACTATCAGACACCCTACTTTCTTAAACCCGTTCAGATAGATGAGGTTGATGTATATAGCATAAAAGACACCATGAGCGCCCATGAACTTGACCAAGCCCTTTATGAATGGTTTGGGAAATCTTGTGAATTCTCCTGCGTCATTGAAATTGAAAGTGAAAAAGCTCTCGAGGACCAAGAAGATATTCCATTGAGAAAAGAAAGAAATATCACCATAGCTTCTCAGTATGAAAGAGAGGAAATGGATATAGAAGCTAAAGGTTCTAGGGAATCGAAAGAAGAATCACTGAAAGGGCAAATGATCTCAAAATATAGCGCGTTCTTGGAGGATTGATTGAAAAATGATGATAGCTAACACTCGTAAACAGTTTCGAATTCTTTATGTGCTGGGGCTTCTTTTGTCGTTTGTGTCTTTATTTTTAGAGTGGTATATCTATCAAGTGTACGATTCCCATCTAAGCTTAAAATCATATTGGAGTTATAACCCTATTACAGGATGGACGACGGTGTTTTCTGAGAACTCAACCGTCAATAATACCCTCAAGCCTAGCACCTTTCACATTCCGATAACTTTGACTATTATATATATTATAATGCTTGCAGTTTCAGCATATACCGTCATCTTTCGGGACGTGGAACAATACGAGGAGCTCGAAAAATTAACGATAAATGCCTATGCTAATATTTTTCTGCTTATGCTCATGTTGTTTTATATTTTTGCTTTTCCCGTATTTTATTTAGTCCCCAATGATCTCTATTTCCCTTTTTTGCATGTCAAAGATAAAGATGCGGATATGGTGTATCAATATTCTATAGGTCCTGGATACTGCCTTCAAATATTTGGCTTTATTTTTGTGTTTCCTTATGCACTGTTTTATTATTATACGGTCACTGGTTTTCAATCTCAGGAACATTCTGCAAAAAATGCGGTAGCACAATATGTGAAAGACATACAAGACCCAGTTGATATGGATAAATTAATTGCCAATGAGCAATTAAAACTTAAATTCGGCGACGACTCTTTTGATGTTCTCGAAGAGCTGGAGATCTTTCACCCACAACCAATAAAAAAGAGGACGGGTTCATGAACTACGAATTGATTGATCCTAAGTTAAAGACGCTAATTAAGGTATGTAATCAGACCCACAATTACCAAAAGTTAGCGGCTCTTAGTTTAGTTTTGGTTGGAAACGTATTAGACGAGATTGGAGTGAAATTAGGGATTCGCCCAAGAGATAAAGATGCTCATGAGGCTATTTTTCATTATATGACCTTACTTAACTCTATACTATATCATAATTTTAAAATGATTCTATTTCAAGAGGATGTAATCGAATCCATCAAAAAAACTGAACTCTTATTTAGTAAACATAAAGGAAATATCCCTATGGAATTCATCTCTCAAGTGTATAAGTTATATTATGATTTTAGAAAATTAGAGATTCCAAACTTATTTGAAAAATTAGATTTGGAAGCTATCGCTCAAAATAGTGAAATGAGGGTTTACTCGTTTCTTTCAGGAATTTCAGAACAGGTAAAGAGAAAAAAAAGCGATCAGAAGCTAAAAGATGTCATTATTCACGGATTTAAAGAGCAGGAGATACAAATGCAAAAAGAATTGAATGAGGCATATGATAAAGAGAAGTTCGAAAAAATGATTACCTTTAAAAACGCCAAAGTTGCGTTGCAGCAACATGCAGGTGGAAAAATTGTGCTTCGGGGACGGCTAAAAGATAATCTTATCTATCAGCGCTCAATTCCCAATATTTTTGGATATTTGATGATTGGGCTGTTCCTGCTATTTTTTGTACTGGGACTGGCGGTGGCAATTCAGACGATATACCATCCAAAACTCACTGCTTTAATAAGCATATTCTCCTTAACATTTTTTGGCACGGGATGTTTCTTTATCATGCTCTATAGACAATACTTTAAAAAAGGAGGGATAGTGTAGCTATGAGTAGAAGTAAAAAAGTCTATTCGGATCACCCGTTTGCCAACAAGAAGAAAGAAGCGACTGAACAAAAGCCGAGTAAAAGTAAATATTTAGACATATGGGACGATAACCCTTCATTTACCGATATTAATGTGCTCTATGCAAATATAAAAGGGCTTTCAGTACTCGCTGTTGCCATATTTTTTATGATTGCTCTCTATCTTATCAGTTCTAATCCTATGTTGGGAGTGCTTGTGGGAGTGTTCACTGTGATCCTTTTTATGGTTACCTTTTCTGACACGATATTTGGTTTGAGAGGGGGTTTTTCCACGCCATTTAGCAAGTATCGTAAAGTGAATATGTTCAGTGATTTTACCTTTTTTTTTACTGATGATGCGGCAAATGTATTATATATTACCAATAAAGAGCAGTTAAAAACAGTGGCTCTCAGTATCTTTAAAGTCGAGGGTCTCCCAGAAACTACGAAAGCGACCTTAAATCAATATATTAAAGTGCTCAATAAACATGCCATGCCCTACACCTTCCAGATCCATCAACAGCCCATTATTTCTAGCACGGCATCAAGAAGGTTTGAAGAGAATTTATCCCAAGAACATGAAGAACCGATGCGATCCTTTCAGACGGCCATCTATTTTGCGACCTATTATGATGCATCGGGAATACTTACCGCTCGAAAATTAACGACGCTCCAAGATGTATTTGGACGGTTTGTAGATTCCATGCGCGCCGATTTTGTAGGTGATTTTCATCATTATAAGGTTCAGTTATTATCTGGAAATCAATTAATCCATGCTCTCAGGTCGTTTGTCATACGAGACATCCCCTATACCGTTCCAAAACAGATGGAGGTCATAAAACCGAACATCAGTATAAGCTCCTATGCCATGAAAACGGGTTTCTGTTTATTTGTTCTCTATTGTACCTCATTATTTTTGTTGTTATTTAACATTTCCTTTTGGATTATAGTGCTTATAGACCTTTGCTTACTAGTTGTGATGCTCTGGGTGTGGTGGAGAGCGCCGCTCTATTATTTGACCGCTTATAATCTGCTGAAGAGTAAAGAGTTCAACATTGTAAAGCCCTTTCAAGGAATTCAAGCATTTCGATACAGAGGAATTTCGGATGCGCTCTTTTTTCTCATAAATAATACGCTACTTGTTTGCGAAAAAATGTTTAATATCAACCATGCGGCAGTAAGATTTCAATATAATGAGAACGCAGCTAAGATTATCGATTTTTACCCCGGTAAATATTACTTGGAACTAATTGAAAGGAAAATTCCTTTTATCTACACCGTAATGGCCAGCCCTTTAAGTTTCTATCGCTTTGATAGAATAGCATATAACAAATTAAATCCTAACACTCAGAGTAAGCTCAAAGAATACGTTACCAGCGATATAGAAGGAGAGGGTTGGCTAAAAACTCGTTCAGGTGTATGGCAAGTTATCCTGACTGCATCTACCTATGCCTACAAATCGTTTGAAGACGTGAATTCAATTACAGAACACGATTTCATTGAATTAGCAAATCGCTCACAAAATTACATCGCGTTTTTGGAAGATAGGTTTACTGCCCGGCTGGACGAGTTTTATGTGACTCCGCTTAGCTCACAGAAACTTGTTTCGGGGTGCCTCTCTGAGATTTTAAAGACCAAGTTATACACTCTTTCGGGCACTCATTTACATTACCTCTTATTTCAAGGTAAAGTGTTAATGCATCTTATCAGAATCGAGGATGTGTTTAAAAAAGGAATTGATACTAGACTGGCCGCCGAATTTAATACTCCTTTAAGTTTAGAAAACTTTATTGCATTTGGCCATACCATCAATACCGAGTTTTGGCAAAAAGAAGCCCCTGCCGGACTTACCAGAGATCAATTGGATAATGTGTTAATTGTCAACGGAACTGCCCGTGAGAGAGATCTATTGGCAATGAGGATGGTAATCCAGTTGGTCAAGCAAGGGGTCCCTTCTATTATCTTTGATTATAGCGGAGAGTGGTCAAGGCTAATCAAATATTTTGAGGACACTCAACACCAGTACGATATCGTTCATTTTAAAATGGGCAAGGCCTTTAGTATCGACCCGCTTAATTCAGATATTCTATATGAAAAGAAAAATACTGCCTATTTGGACTATATGTATGATTCGTATGCCCTCACATTTAAAAAAGACCGCTATTCCGTTGACAGGTTGCGTAAATTTATACAAGAACATAAAGACTTAGACCTGGCATCACTTGCGTTAGAGCTCAAGAATCAAGTATCCTGGAAGAAAAATCCTCATGTCGAGGAATTGATTTCTATGTTTGAAGATTTCACGGAAGATGATATAACGTTTCTACATAGCACCCAAACGGGGCAAGAGCAAGCGGTAACGTTTCAAACGTTTCTCTCAGATGATAAAACCGTCATTGTTGATCTGTCCATGTCCAATGATCTGAAGAAAAAAAACTTTTTAATGTTCGTCATTTTATCGAAAATCATTCATTATATTTCAAATTTTGATGCGTTTTGTGAAAAAGTACTCTTCTTACCTCACTTAGATCTGGTGTTTGATGAGAAATCGTTAGATAAACAACTGGATTTTGGGATCATCGACAAATTTTTCGAGCCCCTGCGACGAGAAGGGTTTGGAACGGTGGTACTGGCCAATCAAGTGCATTACTTGCACCACCATTTCTTAAAATTGTTTAAAAACTTTATCACCTTCCAAGCCACCGATTATCGGGATATAAAAGTGCTGAAAAATATAATGGGCCTTCAAGAGCTTCATGGAACCGGATATTATAGCAAGTCACGAAATGATACCTACCAAATTGAATACCTCAAGAGTATGAAGCCTACTGAAATATTAGTAAAACGAGATGACGAGAACCAAACATTTCCTGTAGAATTTGAGGTAGATGACATAGAGCAGGTGTCACCCATGAATATGGATGAAATTGCCGAGTTCATGAAAGAGCAGGGGTATGACCTCAATTTAACTGAAAAGCGCATTTTAGAGCACACCAGAAAGACCATTTTCGAAAAAGATTTCGGAAAGTACTCGCAATTTATTCCTGAGATTATTAACTTATTAAATGGTCTAAAGATGGTGCATAAGCTTCCGATCTCTGAGAGACAGATTAAGGATGAGCTGAAGAAAGTGATTCATGAAAAAGCCAAAATGACCACGCACGATAAGAGAGAACTGAAGAAATTGAAAAATGATCTGTTTACTATCCTTATCACGCAGAGATATTTAGTAGAGTCCCATCCGAAAAATGCGGGAGGTCAAGAGACCATGCGAACTTCTTATCAAGTTGGAGAGCACTATCAAAAAGCCGTAGATGATTACTTTCAGACAAAAAAAGCACAAATGACGGATATTTCAGTTGAGGTCGTAGAACAAAACTTTGATCGAGACATCCATATTGAGAACGAAACTATGAATATTGCACCTGAGAGTGTTCTTGAAGACGAAAATCTTAACAAAGTTTTGGCCAAAGAATTAGATGACCTATATTATGAATTATTTCAAATTTATAAGCATATTACTACTAAAGATCTAAAATCGGCACTAAACATTGAAAAATTCTACATAAAAACGTTTCTCATGAATGTATATCAAAAGTTATATCGCATAGATGAGGTCATTACTCCCATCACCAAAAAAGATTTGGAAGCGTTTTGTAATTATCTTTCTATAAACCAGAAACTTCCATTTTCACAAGAAAAGTTACATAATTATCTAACTTATTGTAATAATTTTCATGAACACGACAGAGATTTAGAAGCGAAAGTTGTTAATACGTATAATATTTTTTCAGATTTTTATCATAAAGTAAAAGAACACGTGGAGATCAATATAGTAAGGACTTGTGAGTTATGTGGAACGATAATAGAGCCAAATTCTCTATATTGTCCTGGATGCGGTGTTAAAAATAAAAAAAAATAAATCTGACATAATTAAATATCAGTTTTTCTTTTTTTTAGCAAAAAATCCGTGATATCCCTATTTGCAATAGTCCTATTAGTTCTTTTTGGGGCAATTTCAAAAGATTTCTTTTTTTTCTCAATCCCCTATACCTTTTCTTTTTAATTATTGTTACTTATATCTTATAATTTCAGATTTAACTAAAAACTAAGAAAAAATAAAAGTACTACTTATAAATCATTAATTTCATCACTGCCGTTTATTTCATCTTTCTCAGCTCTTGGAGCCTGATAGTATAACAATTCACCTCCCTCGATGAGAGAGATTTCCATCTTTAAGGGATGATCCGTGCGTAGAGAAATATCTGTTTTTTCGGCAATGTTGTGAATTTTTGTAATTTTTTTGAGGTATTCAATGGAGAATGAATCGCAGCTCTCCTCGATAATTTCAAGGTCTAAGTTCGGAATATCTTCGGGAGAGATTTTATATCCCATCTCCCCTATCGATCCTATGGAATAGAACTCTAACCCTTGCCCCTGTATGGACTTCATGCTAAAGGTGTCAGAGTAGATTTCTGCGTCTTTGACCACCTGTATTAAAAAATCTATATCAAGGAAAAATTTCGTATGGAATATGATGCGACTAAGGTTTTCTACTGGTATTTCCTCGTATTCTATGTCAAGTAGGGCAAGACTAAATGTACGCGAATACGTGCTCCCCTCTGGAATTATTTGAACTTTAATCTTCTGTTCCTCCTCATTATAGGTAAGCATAAGATGATCATTATTGGTGCTCCGCCTCAAGATTTTATCAAAATTATCTAAGTTCAAGCTTAATTTACATGGTAAACTACACTCGAACTCATCGAAATTCTCTTTTCCAATGAAAAGTGAGACCATACATGCCTTACTCGGGTCCATGGCTTTTATATGGAACCCTTCCGGAGTCACTATAAACTGAGTCTCTTCGATAAGCGCCGAAAGAGTCTCGATTATTTTCTTTAGGAACCCCGAATTTTCTTTTTTAATCTTAAATTGTTCTTTTAGCCTTTTCTTTAAGGTGGTTTTCACTTCGGTCATGTTTTTATTTCACTTTTTTATCTTACAAAAAATTGAGATTATTTCAAAGATAAGTCCGATATATATAAAAGAAAAAAATTGAACATAACCATTTGATCTTAGAGCGAAAGGTGTAAGGCAAATTAAGTTTGTTTATTAAGATCTTTCTCCACAGGCAAGTTTTAAATGTGAAAGAACTTGCGTCCATTGAGGATCGGATCAAACAAAGCAGTTTTGAACGTACGGCTTAATTTCTGCCAAAAAAGATTTTTTTCTTTATATAAATCTAATTGAAAGGGAGATCAATTTACTAGAAAAATTTTTAAAATGAAAAATGAAACTACTAAAAACGTGTATTTTTGCAGCAGTAGTATTTAGTATCTTAGTTAGTATGATGGTTCCATTATATGAGGCTCGTAATAATAATCCTTTGCATGAATCCGCTTATCATATGTTAAATGAACCATATATAGCCGCAGGAGAAACATATGAATACATCAATGATATATTTGATGAAAGATACGATGAATTTAACTCTCGAAACTACTTTTCTCAGACCTATGAAAGCTCGCTTCAAGCAACCTATTATGCCTTATATATTCTCAAAGCGATCGGTATGTTGGATTTAATTAACCAGACAGAAGCGTTTAACTATATCATGGCTCATTATGATGAGAACTCTGGAATGTTTATGGATCGCGGCGCGAAAAGATATTTAGGGACTGATTTTTCTTATAAATATTATTCTTTAACGACTGTCTTAGAGGTGAATTGTTATGCCTTGTTATCACTTAGTATCCTAGGCAACTTGACTGCTATCGATAAACAAAAAGCGGGTACATTCATCTGGGACTGCTACAACACAGACACTAGCGGATTTATCGGACAGCCATACTTACCTAGCTTACATCCAAAATTTAAAATTTCCACAATGGACAACACATTTTATGCAATTCTTACATTAGATGCCCTTCAAGATGATAAAAGCGAACATAACGAAGAATGGTCAGATATTGAAAATTTTATATCAGATTTACAAAATACCACAACAACTAGTATATTCTACGGCGGGTTTTACAATGATGAGGTCGCCAATTTTGGAAGTGTGGATAATTTGGATGTGACTCTTCTGAGCTCATATTACTGTTTAAAAAGCTTAGACATGCTTAATTACATTATATCATATTCAGGGTTCCATCAATTTTTAGAGAAACATTATGACAGCAGCGTGCCATATTTTGAAATAAGTTTTAAATTGAGCCCAAAAAATTACAGTGATATTGTGGGCACTGCTCTTGGACTTCAGTTGTCTGATTTAACGGGATACTCAAGCATAGATCGTATCGGAGTAATCAATTTAATTCTAAACCATCGCAATTCGTGGGGTATTTGGGAATCTTCTACAACCTATCCATACCATGAGCTCATAGATACTTTTCAGGTCATTAGAGGCTTAGATGAGACCGGGGAGATCTCTCAATTATCTTCTGATGATAAGAATCAAATCGCAACGTCTTTAAAAAAGTATTTTCAACAATATGACAACGGATTTTCTCTTCTTTCTAAGGATGATACCTCATTAAGGCTTATGCACGCAATTATGAAAAGCGCGTTATCTATTTATTGGATAGATGACTACGATGATAAGGACTTTAAAGAGACCCTCTATAACCTCATCCTCTCAAATTATCATTATTCTTATGGCGATCATTTTTTTGGGGGATCTTTACACATGTTCCAACAATCCCTAACCTATAACTCGTTAAAAAATATGGATTTTCGCTCTCGACCAATTGAATTTTACTGTGGACTGTATGACGAAAAATACAATGAGATCGGGTTACCATATACGCTTAAAACCACGTTCTATGCGTTGGACATCTTAAGAACCATAAAAGGCTTGGATAATTTCGAAAACGAATGTGACTTAAATGATTTAGTGCAATATATTTTAGACTCTCAGTTTTTAAATGATGCATACTCGAATTACGGCGGGTTCTTGCCAAACACAGTGTTAAAGAGTCATTTGGATGATGAGCAGCAAAATAATTATATTTATTTAGAATATGCATACTTTGCAATTAGGTCGCTGAAAATTCTTGCTGACTGGCTCGAATTAGGGGATATTTCTGATGTCGGTGTTAATGTAGGCGCCTTAGTCGCATATCTTATCCGAGGTCAACAGGGAGATGGAGCTACCTTATATTACGATCCTTGGTATAGTGATGAGATTGATACCAGATTGAGAAATACCTATTATATGGCCTATCTTATGAATCTAATAGCCTCAGGGAGTTTAGACTCCGAAAAAGGTAAAATAAAAACCTTTGTTGTTCAAAATATTAACTATTCAAATATCAAAAATATCTATTATAGTTATAAAATCTCGGAGCTTTTAGACCTGAATATTGTGTTTGATAACCTGCGTACCAATCAATTAGTAAGGGAGATCTATCTAGATGAATCTAATGAGTTTTATCTAACGTCGGACAGAGAAGTTCTAAGTGACGAGGTGTTTTTATGGATTTGTGACATGGCCAAAAATGACGATATGAAAATTACTGCGATCTACCCGCCCTCAGTTGAATTAGGGTCGGAAATTATCATGAATGTATCAATTAACAATATTGTTCTTGATTATTTCGGATCTGCTATAACAGTGCAATTTAATAGCGACGATCAAGCAGGCACTTTTACTGATTTTTACTGGGATGGCACAAAAGGCTATTATCAAGGAGTTGTTTATCTAGAGAATAAAGAAGAAAACTATCCAATAGTATACGGAGATATCCTAGTAAAAGATAGCGGTATAGAGAAAGTTCGGCTCCCTATAACCATCCAAACCACATCCAGCGTATACGGGAATAGTGATAGTTTAGGAAAAGAAAGCACATCTCAGGATAATTCAGAAGAAAGACAAATTATCGAGCCCTCTAATCAAACGGCCCTTCCGATAATGATCACCTTAATTACAGTTCCGTCAATCGTAATTATCACCTCCAGTAAATCGAAGAGAAAATCAGGTGGCATCCCCGTCCATAAATAATGTTATTTTTTTTTCTAATTTTTTATTATCTTAAAGAGGTAATGTATATGGAAGTTAAAAAGTGGAAAAAAGACGAGACGCCCTACTATATATTTGCCTGTCTTAAATGTGGCAGGATGCTCTACGTAAAAACCGTCCAAAAGACCAAAAAATGTCTTACGTGTAATCGAGTTCATCAAGTGGCTAAATTGCCGGGCAACACCGAAATCGTGTATGGAATGAGTAGCGCAATCGATGCAGTAAAACAAAAGCAAAACGCATTAGCGATACAAAAGACCGGTCATACGCCGGATTTAAGGGCAAATAATGATTTTCATATTGCGTCGCACTCTGTCGAACAACCAGACCTTCATAAAAAGCTTTCAAACCCTGATGAAATTGATGTTAACTATGCAGACGCATTTAGAGCTTTGTTAAAAGACCTTTTCTTACAATTTAATAGGTTTCCAAGATATATGATCGTAATGATAGCACCTGAATATCATATTCCTGAACATGAAATCCCTATATTAATGAGCAGGTTTACCCAAAAAGGCTCTCTTATTGCGTTACAAAATGACTATTATACTTTAAAATAAGAAAGGAAAACTGTTACCGTAACGATGTAGAACTATTTAAATATCGTTTTATGCAAAACCGCTCTAAGCGATATAACCTGAGCCTCTCTTTTTCAGATAGGCATCCCGATTGAAAGAGAAGCATATGAATTTTTTTGAGTATGATAAGATACTCGTTTGGTTCAAACGCGGTAAACACATTAGTTTTAGAGGTCGTATATACTTTGTCTAAAAAATGGCGTTCTTGAATAGTAAGAGTAAACACCATTAACTCAGAAATAATGACTGCTATTTCCCTATCTTCTTTATGGGTAAATAATAGACTCGATAATTCGTTTACAAACTGAGATTTCCTCTTTTGGAACTCAATAATGGCGAAATTATGCTCATTTTCGAGTCGAAAGGTGATTTTTGCTAACTTAACATTATTTAGCTTGTGTCTACTTAAGCTCATCGCTCATCGCAAGGGAAAGCTATTAGAATACTAATATCATCTAAATTATTTAAAGAAAAAATTGAGTTTTCTTATTATTGGGTCATGTTCGTCTATCATGTATACGTTCAATGAAGTAATGTGTCCAAGAATAGTAATTTTTTCTTTATATATAACTGTCAGTACTTCTTTTAAACCAATCATAATTATATATGGAAATTGAGCATTTCTATGTCAAAAGAAAAGGATCTTACTACCTGGGGTGGCTCCCATTCTAACTCTACCAAGCGATCGAAAACAATTATTTCTCAGGATAACACTTTTAATAATGAGTTGGGTATTGACGAGCATGATTTTGAACAGTACGATGCGATTCGGGCTTTAGAAGAGAGTGAGATTACTCCAGAACCTACTAG
The DNA here is from genome assembly GCA_029856295.1 of Promethearchaeia archaeon. Taxonomy (GTDB): domain Archaea; phylum Asgardarchaeota; class Lokiarchaeia; order Sigyniarchaeales; family SOKP01; genus LW40-45. Next base: position 7,106 of record JAHQWS010000137.1, on the reverse strand, counting down.
CTTTGAATATGAAGAGCAGACAGAGAATATTCTTCCAGAAGATAATCTTGCTATACCACAAAATAGAGAATCCCTTGATTCGACAGGCGAATTTGCTCCAGAAGTAAATATCCACGACATTTTGGAGCGTATCATTTTTGATAAGCGGGAACTTACAGCATTGAAGACTACGATAAGCGCGTTTACCCAGGGAAGTATCACTCCAAAAGAATTAAAAAAAACGGTGCTTGCCTCATACATTCGGATATTTGAAGACATTGCCAAATTTATCTCTTTTTTCCTTACCCAAGAGTCCAAGAAATTAGGAGATGCATATAGTTCCAGCCAAAAAGAGCAAGAAGAAAAAGATACGCTTCTTGATCATTTAGCACTCCGCATAAATAACATTTATAAAAAATTGAAAGCATATCCAGATAGCTTTTTTAATGATACCATTACTTCTGGGCACAGAGAGCTTGCTAAGGTGCCCTCAGAGAGCATTATTGAGATCAAGGGAGTTATTCCAACTGAAGTAATTGAACCATCGAGTGCCTATGAAAACTGTATGGATCAAATTATTTATATTGACGATGAGCCTTATAACGCGGAGGAGTGTTATTTTGTAATTGATGGTGCCAATGTCGCATTAGATATTAAGGATAGTGAGAACAGACCAATGATCTCTACTCTCTATCAGTTAGTCGAAAGGCTCCATTCTCTAGGAATAACACAGTTTAAAGTATTAAGTGATAGAAATCTTCATCATAAAATCGACAATCAAGACGCATATAAGGCGTTAAAAGAGAGAGATGAATTTGATGAAACGCCTGGGGGCACGGAAGCGGACTATTTTATACTGCAATATGCCAAGCGAAAAGACGCATTTATCATATCAAATGATATGTTTCGGAAGCATTATTCTAGGTTCGGGGAGGAGTGGATAAAGAAAAAGCGTATTGCGTTTTCATTTATCGATGGGGCCTTGTTTTTCGACAGGATGTAAACTAGAGCCTAGCTAAAAATCTTATAGAAGGGTTGAAAAAGTACACACTCTTTAATAACATTGTAATTAATTAAATTACGAGCCCCTCTAAAAATGGTAGAGCCGATAAATTTGATTTACATCATTAATTTTTTTTTTTCATGGAAATTTTAACGCTTTTATAGATATTTCACTTCAACTAGCCTACAACTTTTTTAAATACGCGAAGGAAATTTTCTCCAGAGATCTTTTTTATTTCGTTATCGCTATAGCCTCTATCTATTAATCCTTTGATTAAATTTGGAAATTCAGTATAATCCCCGAATCCTTCCATTTTATACTGAAATGATCCCCCATGTTCGGGTCCCATACCTAGTTTACTTAAAAATTCGTCTAATTTAGCGGCTAATTTATGTGGAAGTGAGTGACCAAAATAGTCAGTTCCAATACCAACGTGATCAATTCCTGCGAGGTTTACTATATAATCAATATGGTCAAGCCAGTCTTCTATAGATGGTTTTAATTTTTCATTAATAAATCCTTGAATAGTCAATACACCAATATATCCTCCCTTTTCTGCAATAGCTGTCAATAAATCATTATCCTTTGCTCTTGGATGATCATATAAATTTTTTGCTGAAGTATGGGTTGCCATAATTGGATTATTTGAATGTTCTACAGCATCTTTACTTGTTTGAGGTCCACAATGAGAAATATCTACAATCATACCAAGGCTTTCCATACGTTCAATTACTTCAGATCCAAAATCCGTTAACCCTCTGTCCCTTCTGGCAAGACAACCTGTGCCTATTAGATTTTTAGTATTTAATGTCAGTTGAGCGATTCTAATACCCATCATGTAAAAAAGATCTACCATCTCAAGATTTGAACCGATAGGTTCCAAATTTTGAAGATTTATTATGATTCCTTTTTTTCCATGTGCTTTTGCCATTTCTATATCTTTTACTTTCAAGACTTTTTGGAAAAAATCATTCCTATTTTCAATAATATGTGTTAAAAAGGAATAATTATGAATGATACCATCGAAAGTATATGGTCTCTCATATATAGGTCCAACAGTCCAACTAATACATGAAACTCCGGATTTTATCCATGCTTCAGTATACTTATTAAAATAATTGTTATCTGAGACAATCTTTTGAGCAAATAGTAGAATTATATCTTGAACAATTCTCCAAGGATCCATATCTTTCAATAACATTTCAGTAATGGCCGCTTTCAAATCATCTGTCCATAAGATGGGACCGTGGCTAAGACTATCTATAACTATACTTGATTCTAAAATTTCATGTATCTTATCGTTAATTTTATTCATGATATTTTATTAAATTAGTTCTAATTTATTTATATTTTGAATAGAATAAGAGTAAATAAAGATTATTGACCATAAAACATTTATAAAAATAAAATCATTTTTTATTATTATGCCTATAGTAAAGCTAAATAATGATATTAATATCAATTATCAATTAGAAGGCAATGAAGATGGAGGTCTTCTTTTACTAATTCATGGCTACGGCTCTTGGATGTATGGTTATGATGAGATTTTTTCATTACTAACTAAGAAATTTTTAGTTCTAAGATCAGATTTAAGAGGCCATGGCGATTCTGATAAACCTATCTTTGAAGATGATTATGAATCAACCAAGCAAACATATAATATAGAGAAATTTGCTGAAGACAACTATCTATTACTAAAAGCGTTGGGACTATTGGATAAATACCCCAAAATTTCTGTCTACGGACATAGTATGGGCGGAATGATTTCCCAAGTGTTTGCCTTAAAATATCCTGATATAATAAAAAAGCTTATATTAGGAAGCACTTCCTATACTATGTATTCGGAGGGAATGGTGAAAGTTTTAGAAGATTTAAAGAGTGGGAAGCTGGGAGATCTGCGCGAAAGTTTTGTTATAACAGCACGTAGCGCTTATACATTAAGATTTAAAAAAGAGCATCCAGAATATCTAGAAAAGGAAATTGAGGGAAAAATGAAATGCCCCTCACAGGTAATTTTTGCCGCTATGGAGAATTTCATTTATAATTTTAACGTAAAAGATCAATTAAAAAATTTGGAAATCCCGACTCTAATTCTTACCGGAGATAAAGATAGTCTTGTACCTCCTGCGCGGAGTTATGAATTAAATGAGCTCATTCCACACTCTAAACTTGTCGTCTTTAAAAAGCAAAATCACGGCATTAATGGTGAAATTCCCGAAAAAGTGGTAGATGAGATTATCAAATTTATTTAAAGGACTATTTAATTGAATTTTTACCTCTCTACTTACAGCTATTAGGGATTATTCTTAAAAAAAATAACTTAGTTTGTAAATGAGAGAAATATTTTGGATATCGGGATCGTATGGGGGCCACCCGAAAAGTAAATTTAAGATCCTAGCTGCTAAGCTTTCCTTTTTTGGTTCTATTTTTTCTTCTTTTTTAATAACCTCTTTTTCTTTTTCTGCTTTTTTTTCTTCTTTTTTAGGTACTGGTACTTCCATCATTTTTTTATTACTCCTCTTCCATTATTTTTTATTTATAAATATTTAACTTTCCTATGGAACTAAATCCCGAAAAAATGAATGTAAATGTTCTAAACCTTTGAAATATTCAATCAATTTTTTTAATTCCTCTAAATTTGCAATATTTTCTTCTTTGTCGTTTTTTTTTTCTTTTTCCTCAGGTTTTGGTACTTCCATCACTTTTTCTTTTCACATCCAAATTTAGTTATTTCTTAATGAAATCCAAATTATTCACTAAAACATTAGTTCAAATTATATGATGGCATTCTAATATTTAACTTTTTTGTAATATTAACATTTTTGTAAGTTATGGTGCTTTAAGGTATCAATTGTATTGCAAAAAATAAGGTTTGTTTTAACTTAAAAAGAAAGCCAAAAATAACGGAATTTAAGTAGATTTATATGGTTAATCTGCTTATTGTTGATTATTCTTGGAGAATATCAAAGAGGTGAAATAATGAATCAAGAGTTAAGTAGAACGGGGGCAAATGAACCTCAAAAAAAGTCAAAATTAATTGAAATTATCATCTACCTTCTTTTTGGCTTCGGGCCCGTTACGGGAAATGTTATTTTAGTCTTATTTGGAGTGCTTTCCAACGATTTCAATGTGAGCCCAAATGCGTTGTTAATAGCAATACCGGCATTTATGGTTCCATTTGCAATTATTCAACTATTTTCTGGTGCTATTTCTGATGTGAGAGGTCGATTTCCGGTTATGATATTTGGTCTTATTATATTTGGATTTGGTTGGTTCATTGCTGCAATTTCTTTTACCTTATTGATGTTTATTGTCGGGAATATTTTAGCTGGGATTGGATTTGGCTTTGTGAATCCTGTTTTAATTGCGTTAATGACAGATATAACTCCCCCAGGACCGAAAATCCCTAAAAAAATGGGATATTTGGGAGCCGTTGCTGCTATCGGTCTTGGTTTAGGTCCCTTATTTGCGGGACAGATAGTCCATTTTGGCTGGCGTTATATATACATTATTTTTATTTTAATTACTATCGCATGTATAATCATATTGTTTACAATAAAAAGAACCACTCAAAAAAAAAATGAAAATTTAGGACTCAGTGTTCTATTCTCCCATATAGACCAAGAAATACGACGTCCTTCGGTAATTCTCATGATTTTTTCGGCTTTTTTAATATCTTTTACGTATTTAGCAATTATTATTTGGACTTCAAGAGCTTTTACTGGAGCTGTGAGCGAATCTATTATAGGAATTCTGCTTAGTTTAGTCGGAATTGCTGGAGCAATTTCAGGACTCGTGAACGGTAATATAATTAAACGAATGGGCATAGGGTTTACATTATCAATTGGATTAATCTCACTATTATTAACAACGGCTTTTCTAATAATTTTAGGAGATATCACCCGTTCTGAGATTATTTTTTATGTGGGTATTTGTTTATTATTAGCTGGTGTTGCTGGTGGAATTCTTTTTCCTTCTATTATGTATTACAGTCAAATCCTCTCTCCTGAAAGGCGCGGGGCTCTTGCTGGGCTTTTAACAGCAGGATACTTTATCGGAATTGCACTTGTTCCCGCATTTTATGAACCGTTTTTTAATACTGGGGGAATTAATGCTGTTTATCAAGTGATCCTCATTATATCGATACTTCTTGTCTTAATACTTGGATTGCTTTATACATTGACAAAGCGACAATTAGAATGATAAAAAAAAAGTTTTTAAAAATAAGAAATATTATGTTTTTTCTAATTTCCACGCACCATATCCGACATATGCGAAGCTAATTATGGTTGAAAATCTCCCAATTTTTTGACCAACTATCCCCATCGACAATGTAAGGAAAAATATTATAGTCCAAATTAAGAAAATAATCGCATATTGCTTTGGGAGTCTCTTGCTTTTAAATAACGTTATCGAATAGAGTATTCCTAAGACAAATAAGGATAAATATGCAATGTAAACAAATGTAATATGTAGAAGACCAAGAATATCAGCAGGTGTATATGCTATACCGACCAAACCAATTCCGGCAATTACCCCTAATACAGATCCAATAGTGCTAAATACTTTCTCCAATTGACTTTCAGTAAATAATGATCGTAGCGCCAAAAAGAATGGAATTAAAGATAAGCCCCAAAAAGTTAATGCACTTGTAAATAATATCATTGAAACTATGTTATTTTCCCCCGAATATGATTGAATTAGACCCAAATCACTTAACCAATTCTCCCAAAACGAATAACCCTGAGTATTTGGATTAGTAGGAGTACCTCCTGGATAGAACACCATTGCTAAAACTATAAGAATAACATATACACTACATCCTAAGATTTCAAAAAGAAATGCTTTGTGGTTCCAATTTTTAGTATTCATCCTATTTTTTTCCTCTTTATTTCCTAATTAAAGAGATAATTTTAATACTCCATTAGTTAATTTAAATTTTAACTTAATTTATTAACATACGCGTCAAAGAAGTTTAACATATACGTCCAAATTTACATAACAAAACCAGTAGATAACTGAAAAGGTTCTAAATCAACTTGAAAATAGAGTTGCTCAAAATTCAACATGTTTTCGGATATAATTCTCGTAAATTTATAATAAATCTGCTCTTATGATCACTATACTTATTTAAATTCCATGAAGTAATGATTCTCAATGTCTGAAAATAAATTTGAAAATTTATTGTTTTATGATGAGAATGATTCGGGATTTTTACGGAAATTAATAATAATTATTATAATACTCTATCTATTAACCACGTTTCTGTTCTTTCTTTCTGGAATCTTAGAAATTCATACCCAAACGATTCTCGCGGGAGTAATTCTCGTTTTCTGGCTCTTATTCACAATATTACTATTTAAAAAATTTCACAAATCTTCATTTCTCAATGAAAATTTCAAATATATTTATATTCCGGCAATCCTAATTCTTGCTATCATAGAAGAAACCGTCATATATTATAATGGAGGCGGATTAGGAGGAAAAGCGAAAAGTTTAGAACATGACCTATTACTTGCGGTTCCCGTTTTCTTAGGGATTGGTTTAGGAATCTATTTATTACATATTAAAAGAAAATTAAATCCTGGAGAATTTTTTGTATTAGGAGCAATCCAGGGATTCTTAATTGAAATTATTTTTTCAGGTAATATTGCTTTTATCATAATATTAGGTGGTGGAGCTATGGGAATTTATGGTGCGATGATGGCTTGTTTTGCTCCTGCGCAAGAAGATAATACGGAAACATCTAAGCAATTGATAATAAATTTATTACTGGGGACAATTCTATGCTTTATTTTTGTATTAATAGGTGCTATTGTTGGAGACAACTTATATAACGCTATTTCCTAATATTTTTAATAGCCATCTCTATAAATTCTTTAAGCATCATTGATATTCTTCTCAATTTCTTCGATATTCATTCCATTTTGATACATACGAGCAACGACATTAAGCATCGGTTCGCTAAATTCGATGATATGATAATCAGGATCATAAAACCTAAACCCTCTCTGACCCCATGGATGCGCTCTTATTGGATGGATTATTTCTATACCCTCTTTCTTCAATTTTTGAAGTAATCCATCTAAATCGACTACTTCAAAATATATTTCTGAGTTATTTC
>JAHQWS010000136.1 GCA_029856295.1 Promethearchaeia archaeon | reverse complement strand
TCCTGGTTATGGCGCTCAAGGTGCTCAAGCAAAAGACATAAAACATGGATTTACAAATAAAGGGTTAGGGGCTATTGTTAATTCTTCACGGGGAATAATGTTCGCATATATTAAACAGAATAAACCTCCTGAGAAATTTGCTGAAGCTGCAAAACAAGAAATATTGGACATGAATGAAAAAATAAATAAGGAAATAGGAATATAAGAAAATGCTATCTTACTATTATGACACTATTAACATTATTAGAATCACATCAACCACTATAAACGGAATCAACATCATTAGAAAAACAATTAGAGCACGTTTCATTCCTAACTGGTGCATGACATTTAATACATTGATCCCCATAAACAATGCGAGGAATATAAAAATAATTATTAAAACAACTGGAGGTCCCCCTTCCATCTCTCCTGAGAATCCTAATAACATCACGGGACCACCTACAAAAAAGAATATTCCTACTTGAGTTCCAAAACTAATAAGTACCCATTTAAATCCGGTTCTCACTTCAGCTTTAGTTAATACTAATCCTAATTTTAATAATAGTAATGCTAAACCAAACATAATAACAAAAGTAATAAAAATACTTTCCTCAGAAAAAGGGTCCTGGCCCTCCTGAAATAACAAAAATATCAAAAATTAATCCTCCATTCCAATAAGTCTTATTATTAATTTTAAATTTTATATTTAAACTTATAAAACATATAAACAAAATTTTTGATTTAAAGTTATTTTATCACAAACAGATATTTAAGTTACATTAAATATTTTCATTCTTAATTATCATCTAAAAAATGTTGGAGGAATATTAAAAAAAGTAAAATTGGAATGATATACAATGGTAGAAACTAAAGAAGATATTGTTACTGAAAACGACGAAATTCGAATTTTCATTGCCATATGTCAATGAGGCATAAATATCGCAGAAATAATAGATTGTAGTGCTCTGGCTAATTTCTCAAGAACTCTCCCTAATGTCATTGATGCTACTGATTATATAAGTCTCTGTACAGAACCCGGTGCTGAATTTATAAAGGAAAAAATGATTGAAAGTAACGCTAACAGATTAATAGTTGCGTCATGTACTCCAATAACCCATGAACCTGTCTTTCAAAGCGTCTTGGAATCGATGGGTGTAGATCCATCTTTTTTAGAATTTGTCAACATTCGAGAACATGCAAGTTTTGTACATAGGCAAGATAAACCTGGAGCACAGAGAGTAGCCGAAGAAGCAATTCGATCTGCTGTAGCAAGAGCCGCTGTATTAGAAAAGATTTTAGTTAAAGAAGTAAATATAACTAAAAAATCTCTTATAATAGGTGGTGGCGTAGCAGGTTTATCAGCTGCTATTGATTTAGCTGAACAAGGTTTTGAAGTTCATTTAGTAGAAAAAAGTCCCACAATTGGAGGGAAAATGGCTATGTTAGATAGAACATTTCCAACTGACGACTGTTCAATATGAATATTAGGCCCAGTTATGCTCCAAGCCGCAAGAACTCTAAGATTAAATATACATTCGTATAGCGAACTCGAAGAAGTTTCTGGATTTGTGGGGAACTTCAATGTAAAAATAAGAAAGAAGGCAAGATATGTTACAAATGATTGTAATGGATGTGGAGCTTGTACAGAAGTCTGTCCTGCCTATGGGTACGACGAATTTAATGAAGGGATGAATTCAAGAAAGGCAATATATATAGCATTCGCTCAGGCTGTCCCATCAATGGCCCAGATCGATATGATGAAATGTATAAAATGTGGTTTATGTAAGACTACTTGCGAATTAAATGCTATAGATTTTGATCAAAAAGATGAAATTCTTGATATTAAGGTCGGATCGATCATGGTCGCTACAGGGTGGGATGAGTATGAACCCGAAACGGGATATTTAGGCTATAATGTTTATCCAAATGTTATTACTCAAATGAAACTCGAGAGAATATTAGCTCCCAATGGACCTACAATAGGACACCTTGCTCGACCTTCTGATGGTAAGCGCCCTGAGAGAATATTATTTATACAATGTGTTGGTTCAAGAGATCTAAATAAAAATATGTATTGTAGTTCCGGTGTATGTTGTATGATTGCTATTAAAAACTCGAAATTAATTAAACAGCACTATCCTGATTCAGAGATATCAGTCGCTTATATGGACATAAGAGCTGCAGGTAAAGATTATGAAGAATATTTCACAGCTTCCAGAAAAGAAGGAATTAGATATATAAGAACTAATGTGTCTAGGATTAAAGAAGACTCTGAGACTCATAATTTAAAGATATTAATGCAAAATACATTGAGTTCGGATGAATTGAGAGAGCGAGAATTTGATATGGTGGTTTTGTCTGCTGCAATGGTACCTGCTGAGGGGATTGAAAAAATTCAGAAAATTTTAAAATTGGAAAATAGTCAAGATGGATTTTTCAAAGAATTTCATTCAAGATTAAATCCAGTTGATACAAAAATTCCAGGAATTGTACTTGCTGGTGTTGCTCAAGGTCCTAAATCTATTGCAGAAACTATAGCACATGGAAGGGCCGCAGCATCTTCATTGTCAAGGATGATGAGTAAAGATAAATATCGAATACTTTTAATTCGCGCGATTGTTGACAAGGAAAAATGTGCAAAATGTGGATTATGTGAGTTGAATTGTCCTTATGATGCGATTAGTTTGAAACCCGATGGTGCAGAAGTGGACGAGATTTTATGTAGAGGCTGTGGTACGTGTTTAGCTAATTGTCCCTCAGAAGCTATAACTCTACGATATTATCGTGAACCACAATATGAAAAACAAATTGATGCAATTTTAGAGGAAATATAAAAAGGTGAACGATTAGACAATGGAAAATAATATTAAAATAATTGCATTTTTATGCTGGAAATGAGGTTATGGGGCAGCAGATATGGCTGGAACAATTCGCGCACAATATCCCGCTACAATTAGACCTATTAGAATTAATTGTACGGGTAGAGTTACTCCAAGTTTAATTATGCGAGCTATAGGAAGAGGCGCTGATGGTGTCATAGTGTCGGGATGATATCCGGGAGAATGTGACTATGAAACTGGAAATCTAGTGGCTGAAAAAAATGTTCAATATGTAAGAGAAATTTTAAAGTCAACCGGAATATCACCTGAAAGAATTCAAATGTTTCATTGTACTGCAGCAGAAGGACAAAGGTTTCAGGAAGAAGTTACGCGGATTTCCAGTACTATTGAGAGTCTTGGAAAAAATCCGCTAAAGGAAAGTGGTGCTTCGAATAAAAATGGTAAAACAGCTATTAATAATGAAAAAACAAAAACCGAGTAGAATGAATCTTGGGAAAAAAAATTAGTCCTAAGAAGACGAACCTTGCGAGGGTATCGGATTTAATATTTTAAATTATTTTAAAAATTTTATATAATTCTCTTAATTTCCTAAGTTAAGATTTTTTTATTTTAAGAATTATAAGTTAAATGTGTGGTTCAAAATGGGAAAGGATCCTCATGTAGATGCTGAAAAAGAATTAAATAAAGCTGAGCTATATTTTGATGTCGAAAATTACAAAAAAGCTGGAAAATTGTTTAAATCTGCCGGAGATTTATATTTCAAATTAAATGAGTTCAAGATAGCAAGAGAATGTTATTCATACGCAGCAAAATCTTTTGATTTTGAAAATAGATCGGATATAACTATCGAAGCTCTAAGAAGTGCGGGAGATTCTTCTATTCTTATTGATGATTTTTCAACTTCTAATAAGTTTTATAAGAATACTATTCGATTTATTCCTGACCTACATAAGGTTGAAAATCGTAATTTGTACTTTATATTTTTTTCCACACTTTCATATTTATGCTTGATTTTAGAGGGAAAGCAAGATCAAGGTCTAGATTTTATCAAAGAGATAAGAAAAGAGGTCGAGAGTGAATATTTCAAAGATTCCCCTTATATAACTCTGATAAAAAATTTAACCATCGCCATCCGAGATAAAAATGAAAGTTATTTGACTAAGATTGAAAAAGACTTCAATCAGTATGACTTTAGCCAGGCGGAACAAAAACTTTTAAAATTAGTCTTAGCACTTGCTAATGCTCATATCTCACTGAAAACAAACCTGAGTCTCGATAAAGATCAGTACACAACAAGGGATATTATCAATCTAACTTTAAATCTTGATTCTACACCTATAGTTAGAATTTCAAAATATCCTTTTTATGATTATAGTTTTAAAAAATTGAAGATAACAAACATAACAATGTCACTCTCAGATAACATTACAGCGCAAAAAAAGCCTGAATTCCCCATTACTTTAAACCTTGGTGAAAATTTTGATTTTATGTTTGCTTTAAAACCACAATTTCAAGTTGCTGATCCCTTTATTGGACCATTTCTTATAACATGCGAATTTGATGATATCTTTTTAGTTTATCGTAAAGAATCAGAAATAATAAAGCCAAATATAGTATCTCCTCCACCATCTTTGGAAATTTCTATGAATAATCTTAGGCCCCCTCTAATTGACAAATCATTTCCAATGGAATTTTTAATTGAAAATAAAAGTGAGGGTGATGCTTTAGAACTCAATGTAGAGATTGAATTTCCTGAGCAATTAAAAGTAATGAGGGGTACTACTAAAAAGCAGATATACTCACTTAGTTCTAATGAAAAAATCACATGGGAAATTTCTCTTAAACCCATAGAAACAGGTGATTATACTATAAAATTGGATATAAAGTTTAAAGATCCAGACCAAAATCTAATTGAAGAGACAAAATCATTTCCTTTTGCTATCAAAATGTGAAGACACATACTTTACTCCTTATTAGTAAGAAATATCTCTAATAAACAGACCAATAAAATTTTAAGTCTGTTTTTTCATATATCAATAATCTATAATTGAATAAAAAATAAGAAAAAAATGAAACTAAAAGCGAAAAGAATTAATTTTGAAACCGGAAATACTAAAGATGTAATAATTAATGTGAAAGATGCTGCGGAATTAGGCCAAAAAGCAGGTGATCGTGTTGTTATTAAAAAGATTAAGTCTAAGTCAATAAACAATAAATCTCGAGTTGCTATTTTACAAATTTCTTATTCTGATACTATTGTTGCTCGAGGGGAGATTGGGATATTTGTTGATACTATAAAAGATATCGAAGATAATTCAATTGTGTCTGTTAAACCTATTGATCCACCTGATTCTTTTAAATTTATTCAGAAAAAGACTCGAGGGGAAAAGTTAACTAGTGAGGAAATTAATAGAATCATCTCTGATGCGGTTTCAGGGCATTTATCCAAAATCGAGTTGGCTTCTTTTATAACCAGTGCTAAAATAAATGAGATGGATCATGAAGAAATGACGGCTTTAACCTTAGCAGAAGCAAGAAGCGGGGAAATCTTTTACTTTGGGATGGATGCGTATGATAAACATTCAACAGGAGGAGTTCCGGGTAATAAGGTATCTTTAATAATCGTGCCCATTGTGGCAGCTGCCGGTTTAACTATTCCAAAAACAAGTACCCGCGCTATAACATCTCCATCAGGAACTGCGGACAGTATGGAAGTATTAGCTCCCGTGGCTTTTAATTCTGAAGAATTAAAGGAGATTGTTTCTAAAGAAAAGGCTTGTATTGTTTGGGGTGGGGCTTTAGACATTTCCCCTGCTGATAATGTATTAATTGAGATTGAGCGTCCTTTACATATGGATCCTGTTGGACTAATGATACCCTCAATCTTAACAAAAAAACTTTCTATGGGAGTTAAAAAATTGGTATTAGACATTCCAGTCGGTGGGGGAACCAAATTTCCGACTCCTGATGATGGAAAAAATTTTGCTTATATTTTTAAAGAAATAGCCCGAAATGTAGGAATTGAAGCTGAGTGTGCCCTGACATTAGCACATCAACCTATTGGACACTGCATTGGACCTGCGATCGAGGCTAAGGAAGCATTAACGTTATTGAGAGACTACTCCGCAGGACCTAATTCTCTGATTGAGAAGTCTACATCCTTAGCAGGAATACTACTTGAAATGGGGGGAAAAGCAGAAAAAGGAAAAGGTCAGAATCTGGCAAAAGAAATTTTAAAATCTGGAAAAGCTTATGAAAAAATGAAGCAAATTATTGAAATTCAGGGGGGAGATCCTAATATTTTACCGGATGATATTAAATTAGGACCATATGAGAAAGAGTTTAAGGCTACCAAGGAGGGCCACATTACTGAAGTGAATAATGCGATAATTAATCAAATTGCAAAAGCAGCCGGTTGCCCAAATTCAAAAACTTCGGGTGTAGAAATTTATAAAAAGCAAGGCGCGCGAATTAAAGAGGATGATTTAATTTTCAAGATCTATTCAAATAGCCCTTCAAAATTAAAAAGAGCAGAAAAAATATATAAATCCACAGGAGGGCCAATAATTTTAGGTGGAATGATGATTGAAAGGATTTAATATTTTATAATATTATTAAACCTATTGATTGTAAGAAGAAAAACGAAATATGGTTAGATCCCCTAAAACAATCTATGAAGATTTGAGTAAAGGCAAAATAGATAAGTTATCAGCTTCTGAAGTTCTGATCTCATTAATTGAAAATGTTGATGAGATAGATGTTAGATTAGAAAGTATTAGTGCATTACAAAAAATTAACTTCAAAAATAAC
>JAHQWS010000135.1 GCA_029856295.1 Promethearchaeia archaeon | reverse complement strand
GCATATATCCTTCCACCTGAGCGTTCAATTGATATAGATAATCCAATGGATTTTACCTTAGCCGGAATTTTAATAAAAAAATTGGATGAAAAATGATTTTTTTTATCTCAAGTTTGATAAAAATTTCACTTAACGTTAATATTATCTTAAAATTAATGCTGTTTAAGTCAATTGGTATAAAAAAATTCTATTTAGTAGAGGATAATTGAGATTTTTCTATTCGGGAAAAATTTCTTTTGGATTTCTAAAACAACTTCGCGCCAAATCTCCAAATTTCTCTATCCATTCCTCTCTTATGGCTCCCATCATAATAACATCATAATAATTCCCCTGTCTTAATATATGTTTTCGTTTCTTTCCTTCTTCGACCAAACCAACTTTCTGAAGCACTCTTTGAGATGCAAGATGAGCTTCTGAGACACCAGCCCAAATTCGTTCAAAATTTAGTTTATTAAATCCGTAATACATTAACATTAAACACGCTTGAGTAGTTATACCTTTTCCAGTAAATTCTTTATCTCCAAGCATATAATTAATAGACGCATTTCGATTTATCCAATTAATATGTTGAAACGAAATATTTCCAATATGTTTCCCAGATTGGTTGTCATATATCCCAAGTAATAATATATCACTATTTTCACAAGTATGTTCATAGTATGATCTATAACTCTTTAAATTATTTGGGAAATAACTTCTTTCAGTGTATATATCTAAGGATAGATCGTCCAACCAATTGAAATATGGTGAATCTTCTGAGAGATCTTTTGATCTTAGGCCATGAAGAGAAATCTCTTTACCAATAATAAATTTTTTCATAATATTCACTAAGTCTGTATTGTTTATTATTATTCTATTAATTCCGATCGATTTTCCCAAACTTTTTGAAATGCTTGGATTAAATCATCCAAATCTTTTTTTAACATAGGTGGTTTCATCATATCATGCAGTATTAACTCCTCAAAATGCATTTTTTCACATACAGGGCACAATCCTTTTGTATAATTTAATTTCCCTTTATACCAAGGGCATTTAAATGGACATCCTTTATCACCATATGCGATTAATTGTTGATATATTGGTTCAAAATAAATCGGTCTTACATATCCATAACTCACCATTAAATGTTCATCTCCTCTAAGTAAACCGGGAGTTAATTCTGCCCTAACAGCCTCAACGAATCTTTCTCTAGAAACTTCCCCAATATCAATATTATATTTTATCGGATGATAATAATATGCGTGTTCACAACCTTCTCTAGTTTTAGGAATATTAAGACAAGGGATTTTTGAAAGTTTATTAGTTAAATATGCAACATTTTTTTGGATTACATTAAGCAATCCATTTAACTTCTTTAGTTGCTCTCTTGCAATAGCAGCTCCTATTTCTGTCATTCTGTAATTATAACCAACCATATTAATTAAATTGGTATATCCTTTTGGATCGACTACTACCTCTGCATGATTTCGAATTAGGCGCATTCTTTCTGCTAATTCATCATCATCAGTCACTATTACACAACCTTCCCCTGTATGAATGTGTTTATGATAATTTAATGAATAAATACCAATATCTCCTAATGTTCCTGCGAATTTTCCTTTATATCTTACGCCAGGTGCTTGAGCGGCATCTTCAATGACAAGAAGATTATTTTTTTTTGCAATTTTATTGATACTATCTGCATCGTAGGGTTGTCCAAAAAGATCTACAACAATTATTGCTTTAGTCCTATCAGTTATTCGCTCTTCAATAGATTTAGGATCTAAACAAAAATAATCTTCTTCAATATCTGCAAAAACCGGAATCGCATTATATATTAATGCAGCAGTAGCTGATGCAGACATTGTATAAGGTGAAACTATAATTTCATCTCCAGGTCCCGCACCAGATGCTCCAACAGCACAATACAATCCGGAGGTTGCAGAATTTACAGCAATAGCATGTTTAACATCATAATACTCTGACCATTCCTTCTCTAATTCTCGAACTTGATGACCACCATAAAAGTTTTCATGCCAACATCCCAAAAATTTTGACAATATTCCCGATTCTAAAACTTCTTGAACAGCTTTTTGTTCCTCTATACCAATTGTTTTATAATCAGGAAAGGGTTTATCTCTAACTTTTTTTCCACCATTTATTGCTAATTTCACCTTAATATTTCCTCCATATATTCAATTACCTTTTCAATTGCTCCAATTTGAAAAACTTGGTTATTTAATTGCAAATCATTCTTTAATATTAAATCTTTAAGTTTTTCAAAAAGAGTTTCCTCATTTAAAACAGACTCTTCAATTCCTTTTTTATCTAATATAAATGGATTTTCTCTTTTAAGACCAATTAAAATACTTAAAATAGGACATCCAAAAATAAATGATTCAACTAAAAACATTGAAAACATTCCACATATAACTTTTGAAGATGACATTAATAGAAAAGGATTAATCTCTCTCTTAACTATGAATGAAATATTCTCATTATTAGACTGCAATATATCCTTAAATACGTTAAGATCTTCAGTTGCAGGATGCAATTTAATTAATAATTTAACTTTTAAATTTGAAAGTTGACATATTTTAGTTAATACATTTATCAAATTTATTAGAATTGATCTTTCAGTAAATCCCCAATAATGCTTATTAGGATTAGTCTCATTATACGACTTTGAAATACCTTCCGAAATATATGTAATTAGTAATTCTTCCTTTAGGCAACCAATTTTTGTTCTAAATTTTTGAATCGTTTTTTCAGTATAGTTTTTCCTCATACTATAAATATAATCAAAATGAGGATGCCCCTAAATTAAAATACGAGAATTATCAAATCCTTCTTTTACCATTTTTATTTTTGCAAACTGATCCATAACTAAAATTTTTGTAGGTAAAAAAACATGATTTTTGGAACGATCATATTCTTCAAGTCTAGGTTGATCATATTCTGAAAAGCGGACGCCATAATTTATCCAGTTATCAAGTATTGCAAAAGTTGGAATTTTAACAATTTCTGCAGCTTTCCAAAGATATCTTTCTGTATAATCGTCTCCACTTGTACTGGTAATTATAAAATCAAATTTTTCTTTCATTAAGAATTTAACTAAATTATCCACATTGATAATCGAGATAACTGATGATATATTTTTCCCTTTATATCCACGTAAACGATAATTCTTTAAGGCAATATCTTTACCGAATAGGAAGACTTTATAATCCCTACTTTTTAAGGGTTTAAATAATGGGATTATTACATTGGAACCTCCACTATCACGCGAAAATAATAATATTTTATTTTTTTTTATATTTTTTTTTTTAGCTCTAAACATAATTTAAGCACATCATAACCATCTTTCAGTGTACAATAAATTTTCTCCCTATCTACTAAAAAATCATATATATTTTGAGCAGCATGATATATCGCCTTGTTCAATAATGTTTCATATTCCAAAATTTTTACTAAATTTTGATATCTCTTTAAAACAGGATTTTTCCTTACACAATATTCAACAATTTTATTACCTGAATCAATCAGTCTAAGTCTTTTTTTTTCAAAAAATAAATCAATTTCAAAAATATCATAGATTCTAAAGTCTAGAGCTTTAATAAAGAAGAATTTATTCTTCCCAAAATTAAGGACAGCAGAAATACTTGGATCATCTTGGTAAAAATCATATTCCTCTTGAATTGGGTTTGCTTCTTTTACATCTCCTATTAGAAACCGTAATAAATCTAAAAGATGTGAACCATTATGAATAATCCCTTTAGTATAGTAACCAACTCCACCAAGAAAATTTCCATAATCTCCGTTTAAGATTTTAGATTTTAGATTTAAAAATTCAGGTACGTATCTCCGAGAATAATTTACTGCAGAATGTATCTTCTTACTTGTATACTTTTCAATTATAATTTTTGCTTCAGGAAGGGTTTTTGTAATTGGTTTTTCAATAAATACTAATTTCAATGGATAATTTAAAATCTCCATCAAAATTGGAAAATGTACGTCATCTGGTACAGCTACACATACAACATCTATTCTAAATTTCTTAAATGCAACTTCAATAGTTTTAAAATATGATGTACTCCAAATACTTGCAGCTTTTTTAGCCTTTTCAATATTACTATCAACAAATCCTACTAAATTGAAACCCTTATGTATTGTAAATGCGTGCGCATGTGTTAAAATATTTTCAGAATCGGGAAAATCATTAAATGCTCCAATATTTCCTGCGCCGATAATCAATACATTAAATATTGGATTTTTATTTAATCTCCTCATTTTTTTTTTCTATGAATGGGTCTTTTCTTTTTACATTTTTAGTGTAATCTTTAATCTTAGGATTGTCTAAAAATAGTCTTAAAACGTCTAAAGCAGTAAAATCATTATTGTTCGGGTATAGTTGGCTGAATATAAATTTAATTAATTCATAATCTTCTGCGGTATCAAGAGTTACTTCAATTTCTGGGTGAATCATATCTCCCTTTGCACTCCAATTCAATAATTTAAATTTTTTTGGATTTGAATAAATATATAATGTTACATGTTCATGATCTGCTTCAGAATCAGTTAATTGGTTAACTCCTTCAAGAACAGATATTGGGTAGACTTGTACTCTTAAACCTATAGGGAATGTTTTTTCAATGTTATTAGATACATAATCGTAATCACCAGAAAAAAACAACTCAATTGATTTATCTATATGCCTCCAATCAATTACAGGACAATCTCCGCAAATTTCAACAATGATATCTGCTTGAGAGGATTTTGCTGCATTAAGTACTCTAAGTAAAACATCTTCTTCACTACCCCTATAGTATTTAAAATCGAAGTTCTGACAAAATTCGACAATTTTATCATCTAAAACGTTTTCTGTGGTAGCTACAACTACTTCATCAACGTATTTACTTCGGTTTATTCTTTCAATAATATGTTGAAGGACAGGCTTTTCAAGTAGTGGAAACAAAACTTTACCTGGTAATCTAGATGAACCCATTCTTGCTTCAATTATAGCGACAATTTTTAAACCGTTATTATTATACATTTCCTTCTATACCTAATGTCAATCTATTTGTGTTATACTAATATTTACTACTTAATTTCTTATTAAATCTGTATCTGCATTCTGATTGATGCCTATATCCACTATTATATAAGGTTGAGAATGATTCTTTATTTCTCTATTGCCAATCTTCAAATGCATCTTTCTCAAATTTATCTAATGTTTTTATATTTTCCCACCAAAATACAGAATCTGAATATTTTGAATTAATATATCTAATATATCTTTCCTTAAATTGAGGATTGTTTAACTTTTCTTCTAATATCATGATTTTATCTAAAAGCCCCTTGTAGATTTCATTAAATTGTTTCATAAAATCATAATGATATTTTTTAACCATTAAACCAATTCCCAATTTTTTTTCTGTTAAATAATTAGTGAAACCTGCGATATTATCATCATATGTTCTATAATAGGTTTTTGAATTTACCTTTTTACCACATCCTCCTTTTGACAAGATATAACTATGAATGTACCAATCAAAGGCTATCATCTTTTTAGTTATAGGCATTTTTTTTAAGATTTTTTTTTCTTTTTTTATATTAAGAGCAGTATGTGACATGCCTAAAAAATTATAATCTTTTATTTTTTCTAAATCACTTATTCTATTTGGTAATTTTCCTTTGAAAAAATCTATATTCTGATTAAATAATAAGTACAAATCATTATAAAAAAAAGAAACATTATCTTCATAAGATTTGATTATAATTTCTACCCTATTCTTAGCCATAACATCATCAGCATCTGCAAATATCAATAAGTCATAATTATGTTCAATACTATAATCAATGATCAATTTTCTAGCTTCAAAAATATTTAATTCATCAAGATTATACAAAATTTTGCCATCATAACCGTACTTCTCTAGATCCTCATTAAATTTGTCACTTAAAATTATAATATCATATTCTTCACTTGTCTGACTAGATAATGAAATGAAAAAATCTTTTAAATATTGTTTTATTTTGGGGTAAACAAAACTAACCAACAATGTTTTCATTATATTTCTTTTTTTACTGTTCTTCTTTTTTATTTTTCTTATTCCATTCGAGTCTTTAGGCTTAAACATCTATACAAATTTAAATATTGGTGAAATGCTTTTATAGTTTGTTTAACAATTAAAGTTTATGAGTCAATTTAAGAAATTAGGTAAGAATGTAAAAATTTTCGATACGGCAAAGATTATAAGACCAGAGGTTATTGAAATTGGAGATTATAGTCAAATTGATGACTTTACATTTATATATGCTGGAAAAGGAGCTTACATCGGAAAACATGTCCATATTGCTAGTTTTGTAAGTGTTATTGGAGGAGGAGAATTTTATATTGGAGATTATGGTGCTGTAGCTTCAGGAGCTAGAATCATAACAGGTACAAATACTTATGAAGGAGGTTTTCATATGAGTGCAGCAGCACCAAGAGAACAACAAAATCTTAAAATTTCATTTGTTAAGATTGAAAGAGATGGTTTTATTGGAACTAATGCAGTAATACATCCAGGCATTACAATAGGAGAAGGGGCGATTATTGGGAGTAATAGTTTAGTTTTGAAAGATATTGAACCTTGGACTATAAATATCAATGATCATGAACATCAACAAAGATTAATTAA
>JAHQWS010000134.1 GCA_029856295.1 Promethearchaeia archaeon | reverse complement strand
CTAATACCCCGTTTTAAAACAGATGTAAATGCCACATCAAATATATAGCCCTCTTCTTTTAATCTTTTTCCCGCTTCTTTTGCTTCTTCGATTCCTTTTTTTGAAAGATCAACATCAGTCCAACCAGTGAATCTATTTTCTTTATTCCATGTACTTTCCCCATGTCTTAATAAAACTAATTCAAGAATTATTATCACCTAAAGTTTTGATCATATTATTAAAATTGTTTTTTTTTCGCTAAACACATGTTTAATAAAAATGATTTCACGCTTTAATATAAATCTTTGATTTTAGATTAAATTTTTAACAACCTTGTACAATTCAGAAAATTCAATATAAAAATAAAAAAAAAATATATAGATATTGAGATGTTTTCTTTTCTAAGTCTTTAAACCTAAGTACATAAATAAGGCAAAAGACATCATTACGGCCCTGGAAATTCCAATCGCAACTCCTAAAGGCAAAATCGAATCAATAGCTCCACAGACAACAAAAACGATGAATCCTATTGATAAATAAGTGAATTTTTTTCGTATTTCTCCTGTGGCCTGCTTAGCTTTTACCGCAAAACCTATTCCCATAAATATTAATGTTGAGATTAGAAAAAGAATGATTAGAAAATACGTCGGAGAAGTTTGATTAAAGCTAGAGTCAATTGTATCTTGACCGGGGTTGTTTAGAGTAAATGTAAAAGAGCCAGATACGTCTAGAAAAATAAGAAGCTCAAACATTATACCTAAAATTCCGTAAATTCCTATAATTATCTTCTTTTTTTCAGGGACCAGAAGCTCAGACCCTAGATACATGGCAATTATGATAGCTGGAGCCACCCATACATAACTTAACCAGCCATAAACGTATATAGGACTTATATTTTTGCCAGTAAAAATTATAGAAAGAAAATCAACAAAAGGTCCTAACCAAAAAAGCCCAATGAAGATAACCATCACTCCTGCGACAGCAAGAAGTTTTGCTTCCAGTTTTCTTGCGTGATAGAAAGACATTAGCCCGAATATAACAGAAGATAATATAATACCTGTAGCGGTTAAACCGTCTAGATAACCAAGAGGAGACACCATTTTTAATTTACACCACACATTTTTAATTTACACCACACATAGAATTAATTTTTAAAAATTGACTATTTTTTTTAGGTCAATTAATTTCTTTATTAAATTTAGTAATATAAGTATTTATTGAGTTAATTTAATATTTAAACTTTTAAGTATATGTAATTAATTTTAAAAATTTTAATAATCGTTAGATCTTAACTTTATACATGAAAGTCTTGCTATATAGCTGTTTTGAAAATTTCTACCAAATAATAATCTCGTATTTAACTAGAATTAAAGCCCTTCAATTTGTTTCTTTTTGATTTTTCTTTTACTTTTCATATATTTTTTCTTTAATTCTTTTCTATTTTTTACTTCTATGGATTCTTTCCATTTATTATATAGCGTTTCTAAATTATCTATGGCAATCGCAACCATATCTTTCATAACATAACGTTTTACTGCATGCGGAGCTCTCTCGCCAGTATCCACCAACCTTCTTACTGTTCCTACTTCACTTTCTTTTTTGCTCTCTTCATAAATAGTCTTAGATTGCTTGTATTTTTTCGCAGGTCTACCAATATAAATCCAGTCTGGTTCTAAAACTTGTCCTATGTGAGTGCTTGCCCAAACTCCTAAAGTAGCTCCGCTCCCTACAACTGTACCTGGACTAGTGATAGAATTTCCTCCCAAAACTACATGATCTCCTATGATTACCTTTTTAATTAAAAGGTGATCCCCTATAATCATACTTGAAAGAACAACAGCACCTTGTCCAATCATTATGTTATTTCCATATTCAATAAACTCTAAATCACTCCAACCATCGAACATAGTAGATTTAAAATCCGCTCTCATATTACAAACTTTAAAAGCTAAGTTGGAAACCCAAGGGAAACAGAAGTTGTTCCATGTCCAGAAAATGAACTTTTTTATGGTATATCGTAGACAGTAGAAGTAATAATCTCTATCATTCTTATCTATCTTGAATAGACCTTCTCTCGGTTTATGAATAAGTCCTATTATGATTAAAAATAGCTTCCCTAAGAACAAACTAGATAATAAATAAATCCACCACCAAACCATTATATCTAATAAAATCAAAAGTATCCTCCACCAATTTGTAATAAGATCCGAATCAAGAGCACTAGAATAAAACGTTAATATCATTATAGAAGGTATCAAAAAAGAAAGGATATGTAATAGTAGATATATGAAAATTGATGCTGGCGACCACGTGAATACATTTGTGGTTATTGGATACTTAGTAATATCCAAAGCCTCTCCATGTGGCATCTGAGTTTTTTCACTCTCAGTCGTCATTAAAATCCTTACCCATAAATTTTTTAACAGCTTCTTTATTTAATCTACGTGCTGGAAATCCTAAATATATTCCATTATCTTCCATCTTATCATATTTTATGGTAGTAGCCATAGGTAAAAATGTAGCATTATTGCCCACTTCTAAACCAGGCATACCACCTATTAATACATTAAATACACAATTGTCCCCAATTTTTGCGCCATAAAATGTTAAATTTTCGGTTCCATAAACGCCATCAACCAGGTGATTGCTGATATGGGCAAAAGTTCCCATATAACAATTTTTCCCGAAATTCAAGTGTGAATGGATGAAACACTCCTCAAATACAGTTCCATTCCCTATTTTATTTGAACCAATAAATCTTAGTTCCCAATTCAGCAACCAAGGGAAAGGAGATTTGAGAAATGCAAAAACGGGATATTTTAAAAGAAACGATCTCCAATGATAATAATCTAGGACTTTCCAATGCTCATTTAAATTTCTATCAAATATGCCCTGCGCCGGACCTCTATAATCTGCGAAACGGTAAAATACACTAGTGAATAATGCCACAAAAACTAGATGTAATAAATATATTCCTATGAGGATGATCGGTGTAAGAAGTAAAATGAGAATAATCTCTAAATTTAAAAGCAAATTTAAAGAAAATGGAGATAAAAATAGGTTTGGAATCAAAAACCAATAAATAAAAATAAAGAATAAAAATCCAGGTATAATAAAGGAACCTCCCATGATCCACCATCCTGAGAGAATATACACATGAAAGGGAACAGACATTTCTTTCACATCAGTCCTTAAGTTTTCATTTTCTTCTCTACTTTTAAGTTTTTGTTTAAAGATGGATTTTTCTAACTCGATTATATTTGTTATTGGTTGGTTATTCTTTATTTTCTGGGCTGGGGTACCGCTATAAACTGAATCACTTTCAAGCATCTGACCTATTGAAGTCATAGAAAGCGCATCAAGAATTGTATTTTTTTCAATTATAGTTCCAGGACTCACTACGGAGTGAGCTCCGATGATTACATTATCTCCTAAAACCACTTTTTTTATAATTAATTTTTCTCTAATCATAATATTAGACATTATAATACTTCCTTGGCCAATTTTGATGTTTTTTCCAAATTCAATAAACTCGCAATCAAGCCAACCTCCATTTACACAGTTGCTTTTAAAAGATTTTACTCCTAAGAATTTGAGCGCAAGTGTTTCGAGAAGTGGTAAATTTAATTGTCTTGCCAGCCATATAGGCCATTTTTTAATTATGCTTCTTAAACTCCAATAACAATAGTCTTTATCTTTTTTATCTCTGTTAAATTTTCCCTCTTTAGGAGTATGAATCATATTTATGATTGAAAGAAAAAATTTTGCCACGATTATTGAACTTATAATTAGAATTATAATCCCTATGAGGAAAGCTAAAGGAAACAAAATAAAAAATATAATATTAACTTCGGGAAATAACTGCCAATAATACCAGAACCATATTAATGAAGGTTGAGAGCTTACTGTAATTATAATAAAATATATAACTAAATATCTTTTTTTTACTAATGTGTTTGTGGTTCTTGGACCTTCTCTAATCGACGCGGGAATTGATATTTCAATCAGCTCTTTAATCTGAGATTATATTGTGTAAATTTAATATAAGAATAGTTTTCTAATTAATTTTTTCTATAGGACAATAATATAATTGTCAAGTCTAAATTTTAAGAAATAAAACTTTAAAACTTCAAGATTTATCAAAAATGAAAATTTTACTTAACATAATAATTAAAATCAAATATTACAATAATTTTGGTTTAAAAACTACATATAATGGTATTATAAAATGAGTGAAGAAACTTTTTTTTGGTGGACCGATGAACAAAAGGCAATAGCCAAAAAAGTTGATCAGTTTGTTGATGATCATTTTGAAGAGGCAGAGTTATACTTCTGGAAGCAGGAATTTCCATGGCCTTTGGTGAAAAAGGTCGCTGCTGAAGGGTATTTTGGAGCAGGTATCCCCAAAGAATATGGTGGGTTAGAATTAGGTGCCACTGGTTCATGTATCGTTGCAGAAGGGCTAGGAAGACTCTATTCTGTTGGTCACGTCTTCGTAGTATCTATGCTTGCGGGTTTAGAGCAAATGTTAAAGTATGCTACAGAAGAACAAAAAAAGAAATGGCTACCTCAAATGGCAAGTGGAGAGCAATTAGGAGCAGTTTGTATTACTGAACCTTACGCGGGATCTGATGCCGCTAATGTTATGACTACAGCTGTCAAAGACGGTGATGAGTGGGTAATTAACGGTAAAAAAAGATATATCACAGGCGGTGGTGTTTCCGACCGGTATTTTATTTATGCAAAAACGAGTGAAGATTCCTCTGATCGCAAGCAATATTCTCATATTACTTCTTTTATTGTTGAAAAAGGATTGTCGGGATTCCATTTAGAAAGGGTAAATCCTTTA
Source organism: Promethearchaeia archaeon (assembly GCA_029856295.1). Classification (GTDB taxonomy): domain Archaea; phylum Asgardarchaeota; class Lokiarchaeia; order Sigyniarchaeales; family SOKP01; genus LW40-45. The sequence goes on along the minus strand of JAHQWS010000134.1, from coordinate 1,911 downwards.
ATTGGATTCGATAACGTACCTAACACATACCTTTCATTTGACGATGTAAGAATTCCTGATGAGAATAGGATTGGAGCTGTAGGTAAAGGCTGGGGTGTAATGATGGCCGGATTGAATTTTGAACGTCTTATAGCGGCAGCAGTTTATGTTGGAGTTATGAAAGATATCATTAGACTGCTTTTCTACTATTCCAAGAGACGAGTTCAATTTAGGAGAGCCACGATTAAATTCCCCGGAATACAGAATGAAATAGCAGAAATTATTGGTAAATATAGAATGGGACGTGTTTTCGCTTATAATTGTGCCAAACAATTGGATGATGGACAAGAACCTATGATTAACGCTTCTATCGCAAAATGGTTCATTAGTGAATATGTTAGGGATGCCGGACTTAGGGCAGTACAGGTAATGGGCGGAGATGGACTTACTAAATTTTACCCCGCAGAACGCATTGTAAGGGAAGGGAAAATCGGTGAGATAGTCGCAGGGACTACAGAGATCCAAAAGCTGATAACATACCGCTTCGCCTCTATGTTGCCAGAAAGTAATGAACCTATGAGATTTCGCTGGAGCGAAGAGGTTAACGCGCCTCTTGTCTCAAAAAAAGACTCGCAATTTAAAGGGTTAGAAATAAATGAGGAAAATCTTTTAAAGGTAATTGCTCATGATTATAAAGTTAATCCAGGTCTTTATATGACCCCCGATGATGTAAGACAAGATATCGGAGGAAGTCGTTCAGCAATTAGAAAAACATTTGAAAGTCTTGAAGAGAAGAAATTAATTGTAACCAATCGCGACCGAGACGATAAAATTGCTTTAGTAAAAGCGACTTATGAAGGCCTAAAAAAGGCATTTCCAGAAGATTATTATCGTTGGTTCCCCGCATGGTATAAAGAATCGGATAAATTTTGAAGCTATTTTTTTATTTTTACTACTTTTTTTTTTTAATTATAGCTAATAATTCTTGGGAATACCTTGTCCTATAACCTGTTATTATCCAAATTTCCGTATTTATGGTAAAGAATATGGATGATAAGAATAAATGTTGACCCCATAAATTAATTTTAAATTTATCTTAAATTATTTAAATTGAATTTCAATCTTCTATATTATGAATGGAAATTCCGAAAATTATGGAGATAATTTTCAGCAAAAATCTAAATACACCAGGGAGAATTTACCTCAACACTATTTAGATTGGTCAAAAAAGCCAAAACCTTATAAAATATATGAGAATGCTATATCAAAAATTAAACTGCCGCCGCCTGAATTTAATGATACAATACCATTTTGGGATGTTCTGGTGAAACGGCATTCGACAAGGAATTTCTCAAAAGAACCCCTCTCTCTGATGGATCTAAGCCTTCTATTGCATGGTATGGAAGGGCTTACCCGAATTTTTACTCAATTTTCTTACCGAATTACCCCTTCAGCTGGCGGTTTGTATCCAATTGAAATTTATCCTGTAGTAAATAATGTTGAGGGATTACAAAAAGGAGTATATCACTATAACATCCCAGAACACAGCTTGGAGCTATTAAAAACGGGAGATTTTAGCACTGGAGTTGCAGAAGGTTGTTTAGGTCAAAAAATGGCTTACAATTCGGCTGTAAATTTTATATTTACTGCTATTATTGAACGTTCCAAATGGAAATATTTACAAAGATGTTACAGGTATATTTATTTAGATTGTGGTCATATTGGTCAGAATTTTTATTTAGTTGCTGAAGCTCTAGGGTTAGGAGCTTGTACGGTAGGGGCGATTTTTGATGATGAATTAAATAAGGTATTGGATATAGATGGAAAAAGTGAAACTGCCATTTACGTAGGCGTTGTAGGGAGTAAAGGGTAGATAAGTATTTTTTTTAAAAACACGACTAAAATTAATGATAGATAAATTAACTGAATAAT
>JAHQWS010000133.1 GCA_029856295.1 Promethearchaeia archaeon | reverse complement strand
ATTTATATGTTATGCTTTTTATTTAAACGATCCCTTGAAGAAAAGGTTTTTCCTTATAAGGCATTGGAATTTAAGCACAATTTAAAAAATAGTCGGAACTCTCAAAATTTTAAGGTAAAAATTAAAATTTAAATTATGTATATCTTTTTTTAAGTAAAAGCATATTAAGTTCATCTCAGATATCAATCATGAGTCAGAGAGAATTAAAAGTATTTCTACAAAATCAAGTATTTAAAAAGTCAACAAAATTGAAGGGAAAATTTGCGCCTTTCTCGGAAATAATAGATAACGAACTTAGGGTTTTAAAAATAAGAGATATTTATTATTTAAGTGAAAATCTTAAGAATTTTTATCTCGTTATTGTGAAAAATTACTCGAAACACCCTAAAGAGAGGTATTTTTTAGCGGCATTATTAGCCTCTCAAAGTTCTGATCTTTTAGTAATATTAGCAAATAAGTTTGCTCAAAAACATACTTTAAAATTAGTCCAATATGCAATTAATCCGAAACAGTTAAGAATTAGTTTAATTTCTTTAAAAGAAATAGAAAAAATTGAAGATTATTCATTTTCAGTCGAATTACTAAAAGAATTTAGAACTACTTTTCGAAATATATTAGGAAAAATTAAAAACACTTTAGAATAAATATAAATTTTAAACATACACACAATAATAATATTAGTTGTGAATGAATAGATTTTATAAGATAATCTTACAAATGATAAGAAATGGAAGAAAAAAGAGTTTTTTCACGGCTTATTCGTGAAAACACGGTTAAAATTGTGGCCACCTTAGGTCCCGCTTCAGATTCAAAAAAAATGCTTAAAGAACTTCTTAGTGTAGGAGTAGATGTATTTCGCTTAAATTTTTCCCACGGGACTCATGATGAGAAAAGGGCGTTAGTAGAAAGAATTAGGGAAGTTGATGAATATGTAGGCATTTTAGCTGATATTCAAGGTCCAAAAATAAGAGTGGGAAATTTCAAAGATGATAAGGCTTATAATTTAAATGTAGGACAAGAAGTCAAAGTATATGAGAAAGACATAATAGGTGATCAGGATCAATTCTCAATACCTTTAGTAGGGTTTCTAAATACCGTTTCTAGAGGTGATGCATTTTTTGTTAATGATGGAATCATTAAAATTCAAGTGAAAAAGAAAGAAAGAGATCACATAATCGGGGAGGTAATGGCAGGGGGAATAATAAGTAATAGAAAGGGGGTCAATATCCCTAAAGGAACATTAAGCCAAAGAGTTCCTACTGAAAAAGATATAAAGGATTTAGAATTAATCGCTGAGCTTAATCCTGAATATGTTGCTATTTCATTTGTATCTTCTGGAGCTGATGTGCTTCATGTGAAAAGGATACTTGAAAATTATGGAAATAGCGATATAAAACTTATATCTAAAATCGAACGACCAATCGCATTAGATAATTTTGACGATATTTTAGAGGTTTCTGATGGGATTATGGTGGCAAGAGGGGATCTTGGAGTAGAAATCTCACCTGATCAAGTCCCTGTTCACCAAAAAGAAATGATTAAAAAATGCAATAGGGAGGGAAAACCCGTTATAGTTGCAACTCAAATGCTCGAATCGATGATTAACGCACCGATACCAACCAGAGCAGAAGCGAATGATGTGTTCAATGCGGTTATTGACGGGACGGATGCTATCATGCTTTCGGCAGAAACAGCTGTAGGAAATTATCCTATAAATGCAGTCCAATATATGAACAAAATTGCTTATACTGCAACTCAAAATATGCCGAAACGAAAGCCCGATGAATACGATTCTGATCGTTTAATTCATACTCAAGTATTAGGGCATGCTATTCATTCATTAACAACCGAGATGGAAGATCTAAATTTTAGAGGTAAGATTTTAGTGCTAACTCGAGGGGGATTTGGTGCGAGAATGATTGCAAAATATCGTCCTCCCTTACCAATTATAGCGATTACGCCACATAAAAGAACATCAAGAGAAATGAATTTACTTTGGGCAGTACAACCTATCCATATAGAGGATATCGATTTCTTTCATTTAGATGCCGAGGCTATTATTGAACAATCGGTTAAATATGCTGTCGATTTGGGTGTTATAGATGAGAATGAACACGTCGTCATATTACTTGTCTCGAGAAAATGGAAAAAGAGAGGTAATTTAGTAGGATTTTATTATGTAGGGGAAATTCTCAAAAGTGATGCTGAAGAAACTTCCTAAAAAACAAATTTCATAATTTTTCGAATTTAAACAATTTTTAATTTTGCTTTTTTTGTTTTACAGTTATTTTAAATATCAATTTTATAAAGTAGGAAATCGAATTAAATAATAACACTTTCAATGTTAAATTTAAAAAAAATTTGAATTGATAAAAAATGGAATCAGAGGAAAAAGCTTCCACAGGAAAATTTCTTACGTATGGAATGCCCCGATTAAGTGCTGGAATAGTATTAGATACGGTTGATTTTGGCATACTCTTTTTATACATCGTTGTTTATGGGCTTCCTCCGATATTATCTGGCTTAGCTTTAGCAATTGGAAAATTAAGTATTGCGCTAGGTCAATTTAGTATGGGATGGTTATCAGACAGAACGAAAACAAAATATGGCAGAAGAAAACCATTTATGTTCTTTTACGCACCCTTGACTGCAATTACATTTATTTGTGCTCTATTACCGATGATATTTATTCAAAATCCTACCGCCATCGTTTTATTCGTATGGATATTAGTTTTCGATGCAATTTTTCAATGGTCCTATGGCGGATTAACCACACCTTATCAGTCTTGGGTATCTGAGCAGTTTATAGTTCATCAACGACCTAAAGCATCTGCTTTCCAAAATTTGTTTAGTTTCATTGGAGCCGGGGTTGGAATAGTTTTTACATTACTAATATTTCCTCCGTTGATTGAGACTTTTCAGAAAACGAAAGCTGTAGACCCTATATTTGTAATCTTAGTATTTGCGTTTGGGTTATTAGTAATAATACTGTTCTATATCTGTGCCTTTGCATTTCCAGTCGAAAAAGTTGAAGCCGCTGAAATGAACTTCTCTGAAGATTTAAAAAAAGTGCTCAAGGACAAAAATTTCATGAGGGTGTGCTGGTTACAGGGTATTGCTTTTTTAGCTATTGGTATGATTACTCCGTCGGTAATTGGCTTTGCAACAATTGTTTTAAAAATCGAAGGTACTACATTATATCTCACTGCAGTCGTTCTTTTAGTAGGTATTATGGTCTTTCTTTTTATGTGGAAAAAATTAATTAGTAAAAAGGGCAAAAAGCCAACGTTCTTAATAATTTTATTAACCGGAATCGTTGTTTTACCTTTAACTTTAATTGGACTATTACCTGGTGAAATTAGCTTCTTAATAACTATCATTTGGGTATTGGCAATCGCAGCGTTTATGGGTGGTTGGTATTTATTTCCATATATCTGGTTAGCAGATTTAGCTGAAGATGCGGAGATGAGATCGGGTGAGGGAAGAAAATCTGGATTATATGCAGGATTTCCACAAATCATACTTAATGTATTTCAAGCTATAGCGCTATTCATTACGGGATTCATTTTAAGCCTTCCAAATGTGCCAGGCAAAGAATTTTCATGGGGGTATGTTTTATGGGGAGTATGGTGTTCTGGAGTTCTAATTGTTGCCTATCTATTCACCAGAAAGTTAGTTACCTTAGATTTTGACTGGGAAAAAGAGAGAAAATAGTAGTTTTAAATCCATAACTTTTTTTTATCTTTATTTTTTATATGAATATTATCTCTTATTCAATAATGTTAAACTAATTTTTTCAAAATGAAACACATCGAACTAAGGTTGAAAATATAAATATCAAACATGAGATATTAAAGAATAACAACTTTTTAACAAAGATGAGTATATGAGAAATGTAAAAGAAGAGGATTTAATCAAAGCTACTAACACTTTTGCGATTGAACTCTATTCTCAACTGAGAGAATCGGAAAAAAATCTATTTTTTTCACCTTTCAGTATTTTTACAGCACTTGCTATGGTCTATGCTGGAGCTCGAGGCTCTACAGCTAATCAAATGGAACAGGCTCTTCACTTTAACTTGGAGCAACATCAATTCCATATGGCTCTCAAAAAATTACTACGTATATTGCGTAGTGAAGAAAGCTATAAAGACACTGAACTGAGTATAGCTAATTTACTGTGTGTTAAAGAGGGCTATGATCTTCTCGAAAAATTTTTGTGGGTCATAGAGGATAACTACGATGCTCCAATATGGAAGTTAGACTTCTCATTAGTTGAGGAATCCTGTGCGAAAATAAATGCTTGGGTGGCTGAACAAACTCGAGGAAAAATTGAAAACATTCTAGATTCGATTGATACAGAGATGAGGCTTATTCTGATTAATGCGATTTATTTTAAGGGGATGTGGGAAAAAACCTTCGATAAAAAGTATACAAAGGATGAACACTTCACACTAATCTCTGGTGAAAAACTATTAGTTCCAATGATGCACCAAACAAAAAATTTTAGCTATTTAGAGGATGAACAGTTCCAGATACTTGAGATGCCATATAAAGAAAATCTTATCTTTGGTACACGTGAGCAGATTTCTATGGTTATTTTCCTTCCAAAACAGTTCAAGAGCTTATCAGGACTAGAATCCCTCCTTACTATTGAAAAAATCGAAGATTACTTGTCACGTCTACACGAGCAATATACGCAGAAGGTCAAAGTTTTTTTTCCTCGATTTACGATTAAGATGAAATACAAACTTACAAAATATCTCTCTGATTTAGGAATTAATGAAGTTTTCACCAAAAATGCAGATTTTTCAGGAATTTCTAAAGAGCCAGTTATATTTATTTCTGACTTTATACACAAAGCATTTGTCGAAGTGAACGAGAGAGGTACCGAAGCCGCAGCAGCAACGGCAATCGCCGTCGTGGGGGCATCTATTGGTCCGAGAAAAGAGCCGCCTATATTTCGAGCAGATCATCCCTTCATATTTCTAATTCAGGATTCGCAAACAAAAACGATCCTCTTTATCGGAAAACTAATGAATCCTAAAGAGTAAATATGAATATTCCTAATATCCGGATTATTAGAAAGAATGATTTCTCTAAATTTATATCATTCCCATATTTGTCGAATATATTACTTTTCTTATGGTACTTAAAAGCGCTTCCTTTAAAAGGGAAAACTCATCTAAACTTACCCCATTCCATTCATAGAATAAAGAACTGTACTCCAAAATCTTTTCTTTAATTTTTGGTGTTAATTTTTTAATAATTTTTTGATGATTGGCATCAAATACTAAGGCTATATCAATTGAAATATCCTTTAAATGATCTAATTTAATAATTAAATCCCCAAAGCGTACTAAATCTAATTTTTCTTGTTTTATGATCAAACCTTTTGCAAATTCATTTAATGCGACTAGAAAAGAACTAAGAGCGTTGTACGAATCATCTCTAATGATTTCTTCAAACGTATGTTCAAGAATAAGCTTGCCTGAAGGATATTCGTATAAAATTAAATGATAGAGCATAGATGAAAATCTAATAAAACTTGCATAATTTAAACTTATTTAAATTTGATAATTTTTAAAAATGTGTAATACAGTCACGGAAGATCATAAAATTCTTAGTTTTTTAATAAAAATTTCGATATTAGATAATCACCTTACAAAACTTTAAATTATTAAAAAGAATCGAATTAAACTCGTCAAGATCCTTTTTTCTTGAAAAATCTCGGGGTTTAAGAAATAAAAGTTTAAATTAAATTTAAAAAATATTTGTCAGAATGGAAAAATTCGATTGCTTTCAAGTATACAGCTACAACCACAGCGTAAATATGTTAGTAAATAAAATATGGGTAAAAAATGACAGAGTATACTTTAGAGTTTTAGAAGAATTGGAAAATTCTAATAATCATTTAGAAACGAGAAAGATCCGAATTAGAAAAGAGCAAGATCCGAATGTTTATTCCATTCATGTAAATTCTATTTTTACTCTAAGATGCAAGTTGTATTTTTAAATTAAATTTTCATCAACTATGAAATTCTAAACTCTCAACTATTTTAAAATCTCAAATTTTATTAAATGAAGGCTCTTTCACAGGAGGATTAATGTTTAGCATACTGCTCGTGCTATATTCTGGCAATTATTATCCCGCGATGTATTTTATGATAATTTTTCCCGCAATTTCGGCATTAATTCTCTTTATAAAATTTGAAAAAGAAAGCGATTGATGATTCTAATTCTAAAAAATTTAAAATATATAATTAATCTTAATAATCTTAGTGATTAAAATGGATTGGAAAGAGCATATAACTTTTGATCCAAAAGTATGCCATGGTAAAGCGTGTATAAAAGGAACTAGAGTATTCGTTTCTATTATCTTAGATTGCTTAGCGGAAGGAATGTCAGATTCAGAAATATTAGAGAATTATCCTTCATTGAAACGGGATCATATTAGAGTAGCTCTTCAATATAGCGCTATAAAAAGATAAAAAATAAATTAAAAATATGAAATATGAAAAAAGTGGAGAATTAAATCCAATTCTTAAAATAATCCTTGAAAGCCCTCTCATAATCCTCAAGCAGAGGGTTATCTATTTCCGCAAAGTTAATTTCTCCGTATTCAATTTCTCCAAAATTAGAAGTAAATTCTGACTCTAACTCTAAAATAGCCATTAAGCTATATCACCAAAAATGTATTTTTAAAATATATTTCAAGTAAGATTTGTAATTCTTCGGTAATTTGTTATTTTAATCTCACCATTTTTTATT